>NZ_JBGCCL010000031.1:0-87950 GCF_041262505.1 Streptacidiphilus sp. MAP5-3 | reverse complement strand
GCCCAACGCGAAGAGGTGATCCGCGTCTACACGGCCGATCGCATGGAAACCTCCCGTGCCACCATCCGCCGCCTCGCCGAACGCAGCAACGCCATACGGCAGGAATACACCGCCCGCTATTCGACGCTGCGAGCCCGCCTCTTCGGCTGGTCCCTCGCCGCTACGGCAGTCGCCATCCTGATTCAAGAGCTGCTTCTCGGTCCGTGAACCGCGGCGCACAGCCGGTGCGCAGCGGCCGGATCACACCCCGCGGGCCTGGCGGGCCCGGCGGGCCTGGCGCTGGAAGAGCCGCTCGGAGAACTTCAGCGCGAAGGCGCTGCAGAGCGCCAGCACAATGAGCACGCGCTGGCGGTGACGCCACAAGAGCCATGGCAATCCTCCGGTCTCTGTACCCCGGGTCGATAGCAGCAGCACCGACCTGCTGCGAAGCGACCGTGCACGCGGGCGGGTTGCCGCCAGTAGCCAGGACAACCAGGGCGAGGACGAGAACGAGCGACGAGAGCCAGGCCAGGATAAAGGCCAATCCCTTGCGTACTCCCCGCTCCGCGGACAGCAGGAGAATGAACGCGATGATCGGCGCCGGCTCAAGGGTGATGGCCAGGCCGAGCAGGACGAGTCAAGAACCGTGGCGATCGGCCATCGAGAGCCTCACGAACGTTGGGGGGCGTGCAGGCTTGGTATCCCTCACTCGGCAGGAGGGGTCCAGCGCATTCCTCGACCACGACGGTGCCTTCCGCTGCGGTCAGGCGAGCGGCCCGGGGACTTGGAAGTTGAAGCCTGCCCTGCTCGAGACGCTTACCGCCCTGGACTGCCACAGCAGCCTGGTCCCTTCCACCACACTGACACAGTGCGGCCTGTGGATCTCTTGGGGACTCACCGAACACGGCTCCTTGAGCACGGCCTCTGGAGATGGCGAGCGTATCGACCCGCCGGCTAACCCTTGAGGAAGCGCTCCGCCCACAGTCGCAGCATCTCGTCGTCGAACGCCGGGTTCTCACGCAGGACGCCGGTGAGTGCGAGGCCCCGGTGGAGCACCAGGAGTGACTCGCAGAGCAGGGGGAAGTCCTCGCGGCTGGTGACGCCCGGTCCGAGGATGTCGGCGATGAGGGCGCGTTGGACCGCGCCCACTTCGCCGCGTTCGCGAGGCCGCGGGACGCGACCGAGAGCCCACCGCGGGCGTCATCGCAAGACTGAGACACAAGGGCCTCCTGGGCTTCGGGCTTCGACAATCCCGAGCTGACCAGGAGGCCCTGTCTTCATGCGCGCACCCACTGAAGATCACCCGACCGAGCCGCACCAATCGAACCCGATGCTCACCATGATCGGTACGACAACGGCGTCTAAGGCTCCGAGTGCCGTTCAGGTGTCAACACCCTGATCACGCCGCGTCGCTCATACTCGCAACCTGATCCAAATGGCGCCCTCAGCTCAGCAGATCTGCACTCATCCGGATGTATTCCGAGCCCGTCCACAGGTCCTGGGCATGGCACTCGCGCCGGGGGCGGTTGAATCTCGGTATGAGCAAGAGTGACGCCGCGTCCCTGTTCGGTAACCGTTTCCTCACCATGCCAGCTCCTTCGGAGACGTTCCCCGAAGAGGGCATGACGGCGACGGACGCTATGAGGCTGCTGGACGAGGACCTCGTCATGGAGGGCGACCCGCAGCGCAACCTCGCCACGTTTGTCACCACGTGGATGGAGCCGGAGGCACGACGGATCATCGCCGAGAACCTCCACCGCAATTTCATCGACCACGCGGAGTACCCCATTTCCGCCGAGATCGAGCAGCGCTGCGTGCGCATGCTCGCGGACCTCTTCCACGCACCGGGCAAGACCACCGGATGTCGGACCCAGGGCTCGTCCGAGGCGATCATGCTCGGCGCGCTGTCGCTGAAGTGGAAGTGGCAGGAGCGCCGCCAGGCGGCCAACCTCTCGGTCGACCGACCCAACCTGGTCTTTGGCGGCGATGTCCACGTTGTGTGGGAGAAGTTCTGCCGCTACTTCGACGTCGAGCCGCGGATCGTGCCCCTTGCCGAAAACAAGTACACGATCGGTCCTGAGGACGTGGAGCCCCACCTCGACGAGAACACGATCGGCGTCGTCGCCGTCCTCGGCACCACGTTCACCGGCCACAAGGACGACGTCGTCGGGATCGACAAGCTTCTGCGGGACGTCCACAAGGAACGGGACCTCGACATCCCGATCCACGTTGACGCCGCCAGCGGCGGCTTCGTGTGGCCCTTCCTCTACCCGGACTCGAAATGGGACTTCCGGCTCGAGCGGGTCCGCTCGATCAACGTCTCGGGACACAAGTACGGCCTCGTCTACCCCGGCATCGGGTGGCTGGTCTTCCGTGAGGAGTCCGACCTGGCCGAGAAGCTCGTGTTCTACGAGAACTACCTGGGCAAGACCGACGCGACGTTCACGCTGAACTTCTCGACCGGCGCGTCGATGGTGCTCGCGCAGTACTACAACTTCGTACGGCTGGGTCGCCAGGGCTACACCTACGTCATGGAGACGATGCAGTCGAACGCCCGCGCGATGGCGGACAACCTGCGTAGGAGCGGCCGCTTCGAAGTGATCGGCAGCGACCTGGAGCAGCTACCGCTGGTGGCTTTCCGCCTCACCGGCAAGCACGCCTACGACGAGTCCGACATCGCCTGGCAGCTCCAGGCCGAGCGCGGCTGGATGGTGCCGGCGTACACGCTTCCGCCCAACGCCGAGCGGGTGAAAATCCTGCGTGCCCTCGTCAAAGAGACCCTGAGCCGCGAGCAGATCCATCGCCTGACCCAGGACATTGCCAACGCGTGTGCCACCTTGGACCACAAGGGTACGACCAGCGACGTCGAGCGGGCCCGGGTCAAGAGAGGGACGGGCTACTGACGCCCGCAACCCACACCCCTCTGGGACGGGCGGCGGAGTCGCTCCCTGGAGTTGAGCGTTGCGTCATCGTCAGAGGTGATGGCGGCGGCGTGCCCCCGCCGTCAGTGATCACGCGGTGCTTCGAGCCCGGCGGGCTCGATCGACCAGGCGGGTCGCTTCGGCGCGGCACCGTCCGAGTCGGTGACGACGGGGAACAGGGCTTCGCTCTGGGTGGCGGCGGGGTGGGTGCGGTGAGACCGGGTGCCCACGTCAGCTCCCGCGCAGCCATCAGCTCCGACGCTGCCGCCGCGTGCCGATAGATCCCCGACAGCACGTCCTCGCCCAGGCCGGGGCTGGGGGTCCAACTCTTCTTCCTTGCCCTCCGCCGTGAACTCCGGATTCCAGGCATACCCCACCCCCGCCATCCCACTGGCGTCCAGCACCTGACGGATCCGCGCTCCGGTCCCGATCGGCACCGTCGACTTCACCACCACGGCACGTAGCGCGGGCGCGCGCTTCAGGCCCTCGACCACCGACTAGACCCGCGACAGATCGGCGGCGCCCGTCGGCCCAGGCGGGGTGTCCACGCACGCGTAGGCGACCTCCGCCTGCGCCAGGGCCAGGCCCGCATCCAGAGTGAACGTCAGCCGCTCGGCGTTGCCCTGCAGCAGCGCGGCGAGGCCGGGCTCGTAGAATGGGACCTCGCCGCGCCGCAGCGCCTCGACTCTGTCCTCGGCGACGTCGCGCAGGACGACCTGGTGGCCCAGTTCGGCCAGGCACGCGCCGGTCACCAGACCGATGTAGCCCGCTCCGAAGATGGTGATTCGACGGCTCGACTCAACACCCGATGGCGGGGAATCCTCTCGACTCCCCCGAGGCCGCGGCCCGGACCCGATGAAGCACTCTACTGCGCCGCCCGGCATCGGCGGCGTGACCCGTGAATCCTGGCGACCGCTCCAGTACTGCCTCACTGCAGCTGAGTTGACCGGTGGCCTGGGCAAGGTGCTGACTTGACTGCCCCCTCCCTGATGGGAGGGGATTTCTGACTCACGCTGACTGATCGTCCTGCGGACGCTCTGTTCTTCCACGATCAACACCAGCCGGGTTCAGACCAGCCCGGACGAGCATCACTGAAGGCGCGCACGATTTGCCTTCCTGACGCATGATCAGAAAAGTCAGCATTAGGTCAGCATTGCTCTGGCCGACGTTGTCAGGCGCGGACATACTCGGGATCCGCAGTTCATCCCCGCCAGATCGACACGCCCCCCGGATCCGCCGGCCACGGCTTGCCCTCAGATTGCAACTTCTGCACCTGGCAGAACGGCCGCTATCGCCGTGCAGCACGGAAGGACCTGGTCACGGGCTTGCCCGGCGCCCCACACCAACCTCGCCCCCAAGGTCCACCCTCCAGGCGGACACTCGATCCGAGTCCCCCGCAAAGCTCCCTTGAACTAGGCTGTAGCTTCTGGCCAGAGGGAATGTCGGGCATATCACAACCCTGGCGTTTCTTCCCTGCTCAGAGGTGTGTCGCATCCTCCGTGGTCAGCAAAAGTCAGCATTGGTCGCGGAGGAGTCCCAGAGCATCGCAGCAAAGACCCTGGCCCACGGCATAGGCCAGTTCTTCAAGGACCGCACCCGTCCCGAGTCGCGGTGGGCGAACTGCCCGCACAACTGCACGATCAGGTACCGGAACGCCCAGGGCCAGCAGACCGGGGAAGCTGGGTTCTCCAACCAGGAGAAGGCCACCGCCCGCCTGACGGAGATCTACCGGGAGAAGCGCGAGCTCGCGGCAAAGAACCCGAGCAAGGCCGAGCACATCCGCAAGTACGGCTCCCTGCGCTTCAAGGAGTACGTGACGGAGTGGAGTGCGGGCGCTGGGCATGACACCGAGGTCACCAGTCTCGTTACGGGGCGGTGATGACGACTTTGCCCCGGATGTGCTTGCCCGCGAAGTCGGACACCGCCTGCGGGGCGTCGGCGAACGGGTAGGTAGCGCCGACCTCCACCCGCAGCCGCCCGTCGGCCGCGCGGGCGGCCAGGTCCTCCAGGTCGCCCGGCTCGGCGGTGAAGCTGCCGATGTAGACACCAGTGACTCCCCGGCCCAGGTCCTCCGGCCCGAACAGCGGGGAGACCAGCCTGCCCCCAGCGCGGACCGCGCGGGCCGTGCTGGAGAGCGCGTCACCGCGATTGATCAGGTCGACCACCGCATCCACCCCGTCCGGGACCTGACGCAGCGTCTGCTCCGCGACGTCGCCCGCCTTGTAGTCGACGGTGCCCTGCGCGCCGAGCCCGCGCACGTAGTCCGCGTCCTCGGGGGTTGCTGTGGCGATCACCTTGGCGCCGAGTGAGGCGGCGAGCTGCACCGCATACAGGCCGATGCCTCCCGTCGCGCCGACCACCAGTACGCTCTCGCCCACTGCCAGGCCGACTGCGCGCAGCAGGCACATGGCCGTCATCCCGGACTCGGGGATGGCCGCGCCGTGCGGTGCGACCAGGCCGGCGGGCCGCTTGGCGAGGTGCGGGCCCACCGCGACCACGGTGTACTCGGCGACGGCCCCGGCTTGACCGGTGAAGGCGAGCACCGGGTCGCCCGGTGCGTAGGCCGTCACCCCCTGACCGACTTCGGCGACGGTGCCCGCGGCGTCCATCCCCACGACGAGCGGGTGCTCGACCGGGAAGACCTCCTTCATCGCACCCGTGATCAGCGCAAGGTCCAGCGGGTTGAGGGCTGCGGCTTCCACCTTGACCAGCACCTCACCGGGACCTGCGACGGGCTTCGGGATGTCAGTGACGATGACCCCGTCGAGCGTCGTGTACTCGCGGGTTACGAGAGCCTTCATTCGGGAACTCCGGGGTGTCGGGGCGTCAGCGCGGAACAGGCCTCGTTCACTTCTACACCCTTGCGTCTCTGAACCCAGGTAAGCAGCGTCGGCGGCGCGGCCGCCAGCGGTGCTCTCCGACTCGGGCGTCCCCGAGGCCACCATCTCCGGCCTGTCCGGCGGCGCCTTCTCGATCACCTGGAACGGCCTGTCATCCGGTCGGTGTACCGACACCCGTGCAGGTCGAGTGAGAGGGGCGGGCCGACCGCCCCTACCGCGCGCCGATACGGCGGACGCCCCCAGCGCGTGTAGCTCCGTGCTCGGCCCTGGCGTTCTTCCCCGAGCCGGGCCATCCTGGCGCACTGAGCACCCGTCGGGCGGCGGAGGCCGGCGTGCCGTGAGCGGTGTCCTGCATGGACGCCCCCGCTCAGCTGGGGTACCGAGCAGCCCGGAACCAGAGGATGACGACGGTATCCCGTGGATGAGTGACGTGGGGATCGAGGCGAGGCAGGAACCATCCGACTCCGGGGAAGCGTGGACTCAGGAGGAGCCCGGGCCTGCCTCGATCCCCACCACAGTTCAGGCCCGTCCAAGGGTGTTCTCCAGACCGTGCCGACCTGCCAGCAGGGCCACGTCTCCCAGAGCGACGACTACTGCGATTACTGCGGACTGATCATTTCCGCAGGACCGCAAACCGCGCAGACGCCCGCGACCGGACGGCCTGGGCCTGAGCAGCCCACGCCGTCGGCTGATCTGCCGGCATGTCCGGCGTGCGCCACCCCGAGCACCGGTCGGTACTGCGAGGAATGCGGCTGCGACCGGGAGCTTCGCATCGGCTGCCATTGCCTTCACTACGGTCACGCAATACTGACGTAACGTCAGGAGTTGACTGCGCCTCTCCGTCTGGATCGGCCATCTCCATCTCGAGAATCGCATTGCTCGCGGAGGGCGAGATCCTGACCGGGTTCGCTGACCCGCGCCATGTCGCGGACTGTGAACTGGCACGGGTGCAGCGCACGCCCGCAGAGCTGCGCGGGCGCCTGTCTGAGGTCGGCGCCCGCGCGAAGCAGCTGAGGACGCCGATCGCGAAGCCCTCGCCACCCCCTGTTTCAGGTGCGCTTTGCGAGGTGCCCGGCTCGCAGGCGGTCGGCGAGGATGGCGATGCCCAGGACTCCGCCCAGAACGATATTGGTGTAGTTGGAGTTGATCTGAAGCGTCGTCAACCCGTTGTTGATCAGCTCCAGCAGAATCGTGCCTGCCACGATTCCGAGGATCCGGCCCTGGCCGCCGACCAGGCTGACACCGCCGATGACCGCCGCGGCGATCGCGGAGAGCTCCCATCCGACACCGACCCCGCTGGCGGAGCCGACACCCATGCGACCGAGTACCAGCATCGAGGCCAGGCCGGACAGGAGGGAGCTGGCCACGTACATCGAGATGACCCGCCGGTCGCCCCGGATGCCGGCCAGGCGCGCCGCCTCGGGATTGCCGCCGACCGCGTACACCTGGCGTCCCGCGTAGGTGCGTTCCAGGAAGAACCAGGCCAGCACGGCGACGATGACGAAGAGGATCAGGGGCACGGGGATCTGGGCGATGTAGGTCTGCCCGACGTCGCCGAAGAAGCCGGAGATCCCCACGATCGAGGTGCCCGAGGTGATCGCCAGGGTGACGCCCTGCGCCACCGTGTACGTCACCAGGGTCACGACGAAGGGCGGCATCTTGAGCCGTGTCACCGCGACGCCGTGCCACAGGCCCACAAGTCCGGTGATGGCGAGCGTCGCGATCACGGCGACCCCGGCCGGCAGGCCGGCCCGGACGTTGAACCAGGACATGAGGATCACCGAGGTGCCCAGCAGCGCGCCGACCGAGAGGTCGATGCCGCCGGTGAGGATGACCAGGGACTCCCCGATCGCGATGAGCCCGTACTGGGCCAGGTCGAAGCCCATGCCCTGGAGGTTGACCGCGCTGGCGAAGGTGTCACGGGCGAGCGCGAGTCCGATGAACACGGCCACGCAGGCTGTGACGACACCGACTTCGGGTGTCTCGACCAGGGTGCGCAGTCGGTGCCGCGAAGGCGTCTCGGCTCCCTCGCGGAGGGGAGCGGTCTGGGTGGTCATGCCGGTTCCTCCGTGCCTACCAGGTGCTGGGTGCCTGCGGCTGCTGTCATGATCCGTTCCTTGGTGAAGTGCTCACGCTGCAAGTCGGCGACTATCTGCCCGTGGGCCATGACGACGATCCGGTGACAGATCCAGAGCAGCTCCTCCAGTTCCGAGGAAGCCACCAGAACCGCCAGCCCGTTGCGCGCCGCCTTGTCGATGAGGTGGTAGATCTCGGCCTTCGCGCCGACGTCGACGCCACGGGTGGGCTCGTCCAGGAGCAGGAGGTCGGGGTTCGCATGCAGCCAGCGGCCGAAGACCACCTTCTGCTGGTTCCCGCCGGACAGGGATCCGATCGGCTGCTCCTGCGAGTGCATGCGCACCCCCAGGTCCTTGACGATCTGCCGTGAGCGGTCCTTGTCCCCCTTGGGGGTGAGCACGCCGTGCGAGGAGTCGCGGCGCAGGGTGGCCAGCGTCGCGTTCCATCGGACCGGGTGGTGCAGGAGCAGGGACTGCTCCTTGCGGTCCTCGGGTACCAGCCCGATTCCGGCGGCGACCGCGTCGGCCGGGTGCCGCGGGCGGAAGGGCTTTCCGTTCAGTTCCGTCTCACCGCCGGTGCGGGGCTGGGCGCCCATGACGGTGTGGAGCAGCCGACTGCGGCCGGAGCCCATCAGTCCGGCGACACCGACGATCTCTCCCGCGCGCAGCTCCAGGTCGACCGGGCCCAGGCCGTCGGCGGTCAGCCCGCGGGTGGCCAGGACGATGCGGGAGTCCACGGTGAAGGGCGGCGCGATGTCGCCGTGGGCCAGCTCGCTGCCGACCATCTCGCGGATCATGCGCTCCTCGGTGGCCTCCACCGGGCTGAGGTCCGCCACCAGCCTCCCGCTGCGCAGGACCACGACGCGGTCGGCGATGTCCCGCACCTCGTCGAGGCGGTGGCCGATGAACAGGACGGCTCCCCCCGCCGCGGTGTGCCGCCGGGCCAGGTCGAGCACCTTCCCGGCCTCCACCGGCCCCAGCGACGACGTGGGTTCGTCGAGGATGAGGACCAGGGGCCGGTTGCCCCAGGCCTTGGCGATCTCGATCATCTGCCGCAGCGGGACCGGCAGTTGCTCCACCGGCCGCTCGACGTCGACGCCGTGGACGCCGATGTCCTCGAGCAGCTCCCGGGCCTCCCTGGTGGTGCCGGAGCGGTCGAACAGCGCCCGGCGCAACGCGCCTGCGTTCTGGGTGGCACGGGTGTGGCGGCCCAGCAGCAGGTTCTCGGCGACGCTGAGCCGGCCCACCAGGGGGAACTCCTGCGCGACCATGCTGACGCCGAGGGCCTTTGCGTGGTCGGGCCGCCCCGGCTGCAGGGCCTGGCCGGCGATCAGGATCTCCCCCGCCGTCGGGGAGACGGTGCCGGACAGCACACCCATGAGGGTGGACTTTCCGGCGCCGTTCTCTCCTACGACACAGGTGATCTGACCACGCCGTAGCTCGAGCTCGGGGATGTCCAGTACGGTGACGGGACCGTAGCTCTTCTTCACCGCGCGCAGCACCGCAGCCGCGTCGGCAGCGTGCCCCGTGCTGGTGCGGGGAGCACTGGTGGTCATCTGTCTCACCCCGAGATGCCGAGCTGGGCCTGCTTGGCCTCGAAGGCGCTCAGGTTGCCCTGGGTCAGCACGCCGACGCCGGAGCTGAGGGTGGTGCCGTCGGACTCCAGGTAGGGCTTGACGATGTTCATCGTGGCGTTCGTGCCCAGCACCTTGAGTGCGGCGAGCAGGTAGGCGCCGGTGTAGCCCTGCTGGTAGGGCGACTGGACGATGCTGGCCTGGATGACGCCCTGCTTGATGAAGGTCAGGGTCTGCGCGTCCGTGTCGTCGGAGATGACCTTGACCTGGCCTGCCTTCCCGGCTGCCTGGACCGCCTGCGCGGCCGAGGGGCCGTCGTAGGAGTAGACCCCGTACAGGCCGTTGACGTTGGGGTCCGTCTGGATCGCGGTCTGCGCGTTGGTCAGGGCGTTGGAGGCATCCATGCCGTCCGACAGCTTGTTGACGACCTTGATGGCGGTGCCTTTCAGGGCGTCCTCGAATCCCTGGATGCGCTGGACCGCGTTGGACGCGGTGAGCGAGCCGACCAGGATCACCACCTCGCCCTTGCCCCCGAGTGCGGCCTTCATCGCCTCACCGGCCTTCATGCCTGCCTCGTAGTTCGGGGTGCCCAGGTAGAGGGCGGCGCCGTCCTCGGCGGGGAGGGGCGAGTCGATCGCCAGTACCGGGATTCCGGCCGAATCGGCGGATTGGATGGGTGACTTGATCGCGGTCGGGTCGATCGCCGAGACGGAGAAGGCGGAGATGCTCTGGCCGCGCAGGGTCTGGATGAGCGAGAGCTGCTGGTCGAGCCGGCCGTTGGCGGGGGCCTGGAAGGTGCCCCTGACTCCGAGGTCCGCGATGCCCTTGTTGAAACCGACCTTTCCGGCGTTCCAGTAGTCCACGGCGACGTTCACGACCATGGCCAGGTCCAGGCTGGACAGGTTCTTGCCCTGCAGAGCCGCCTTGAGGGCGGCGTCGACCTTGGCCAGGTCGGTGTCGTTGAACGTGATGTCGCCTTGGATCGGCGCTGCCGCGGCGGTGGCACCCGAGCTGCCGGCGTCGCTGCTGCTGCCGGCACCCTGCTTGCTGCAGGCGGTCACGGTCAGCGTCATCGACGCGACTGCCACGATGGCCGCGACACGGAGGCCTCTGGCCCGGCGGGTTGCGGTAGCGCTCATGATGTCCTCTTCCGACTTCTGTCAGGGGTGGGTGGTGAGGAACGACCGCGCGGAGGTCGCACGGCCAAGTCTGTTATCGCTAACATGCATGGCTGTCAGTTCGCTGTGCACGTGGGCTCGGTGAGACGAGGTCAGCGCCCCGGAGGACGCCCGCTGCTGGCCCGCAGGACCAGCTCCGGTGCGACAATCGCCGCCTGGTGGCCCACGGTCGTGCCCTTCTTGCGGGGATCGGGGGTCTCGACATGGTGCACCAGCAGTTCAAGGCCGCGTCGGCCCAGCTCGCCGAAGTCCTGCCGCACAGTCGTGAGCGGCGGGGCGAGGAACGCGGCCTCGGGGATGTCGTCGAAACCGACGACGCTCACGTCCTCAGGTACCCGCCGACCGATCTCGTGGAAGGCACGCAGAACTCCGAGCGCCATGTGGTCGTTGGCACAGAAAATCGCAGTCGCCGAGGAGTCACGACGCAGGCGCAGGCCCGCCTCGTATCCCGATCGGGACGACCAGTCGCCGGAAAGACTGTCGGGAACCCTCCGGGACCGGGCTCCAAGTGCGTTGCGCCATCCCGCCTCCCGCGCGTTGGCCTCGAGCCAGTCCGCCGGTCCCGCGACGTGGTGCACGGTCTCATGACCGAGGTCGAGCAGGTAGCGGACGGCTGCCTCGGCGCCGACGAGGTTGTCCACTCCCGCCCCCGGCAGTCGGGCGGGGTCGATCGCGCCCACGGTGACCATGGGGACGGTGCCGATGCGCTGCGCGAAAGCGGCGACGGTCAAGGCCTGCGACGCGATGACGGCGATGCCTTCGACGGCCTGGTCGCGCAGTCGGTCCACGGCTTCGCGAACGGAGCGGACATCCTGGTAGCGCAGACTCGCGATGCTGACGAAGTATCCGGCGCTGCGCGCCGCCTGCTCGATGCCGTGCAGCATCTGCGCAGGCCCGTAGAGCGCGCTGTCGAAGCTGATGACGCCGAGGGTCCGGGAACGACGGGTCACCAGCATGCGCGCCGCGGCGTTCGGACGGTAGTCCAGCTCACGGACTGCGGCCAGCACCCGCTCCCGGGTTGCCGGGCGGACGTTCGGACGGTCGTTGAGCACGCGGGAGACCGTCTGGTGGGAGACGCCGGCCAGTGCCGCGACATCCGCCATCACGGCTTGCACACCGTGGGCGGTCCTATCTGCTGGCATGTGCGACTCCTGGCCGTTCGGTGCTCTGAGAGAGGCTGGGGCTGCCGGCCCGCACTCGGCCCGACAGCCCCAGTGGTCGGGGGCACTCGATTGTTAGCGTTCACATACAGGCGCGTCAATGGGTCTTGCAGGTCACGATTGCGTTTCCCCCAACCCACGCCGAAGGGCATGCGGCAGCAGCGTCTCCGCGCATCAACCGAAGAGAGCGGCCCCGGGCACCGCAGCACGCTCGCGGGCTCAGAAGCCCTGCGCCAGACGGTGATAGGCCTGGTTCCAGCGCAGTTCCTGGGTGAGGCGACGCACCGTGGTGCCCGCGTCGATCAGGGCCAGTTCCGTGCCCGTCATCTCCGCGAAGTCATACAGCTCCTCGCTCCCGACCGCGGTGGAGAGCACCGTGTGATGGGGCCCGCCCGCAGTGAGCCACGCCTCCGCCGAGGTGGTCAGGTCCGGGCGCGGTGCCCAGACGGCGCGAGCCACGGGCAGGGCGGGCAAAGGCTCAGGCGGTTCGACGATGTCGATCTCGTTGGCCACCAGCCGGAACCGGTCGCCCATGTCCGCGAGACCGACCACCACGCCGACGCCGGGGTCCGCGTCGAAGACCAGCCGCACCGGGTCCTCCCGGCCGCCGATGCCCAGCGGGTGGATCTTCGCGCTCGGCCGAGCCGTGGTGATGCTGGGGCACACCTCGAGCATGTGCGCGCCGAGGATCAACTGCCGCCCGGGTGTCAGGTCGTAGGTGTAGTCCTCCATGAAGGACGTGCCCCCCGGGCGCCCTCGGCCCATGGACTTCAGCGTGCGCAGCAGCGCGGAGGTCTTCCAGTCGCCCTCGCCGCCGAAGCCGTACCCGTCGGCCATCAGCCGCTGCACCGCGACTCCTGGTAGCTGACGCAGGCCGCCCAGGTCCTGGAAGTTGGTGGTGAAGGCCTTGAAGCCGCCCTCACCCAGGAAGGTGCGCAGGCCGACCTCGATCCGGGCCGCGTAGCGCAGCGAGGCATGCCGCTCTCCCCCCTTCCGCAGTTCCGGAGCGACTGCGTACAGCTCCTCGTATTCCTTGGCCAACGCGTCGGCATCGGCATCCGAGACCGCGTCGACCACCTCGACCAGGTCGTTGACGCCGTAGGTGTTCACGGAGACGCCGAACCGCAGTTGCGCGTCGACCTTGTCGCCCTCGGTCACCGCGACGTCGCGCATGTTGTCCCCGAACCGGGCGATCCTCAGGCTGCGCAGCTCAGCGCGCCCCGCCGCGGCACGGGTCCACACCCCGACCCGGGAGGCGACTCGCGGGTCGCTGACGTGACCGGCGACCGTTTTGCGGGGTACGCCGAGACGTGACTGGACGTAGCCGAACTCGCGGTCGCCGTGGGCTGCTTGGTTGAGGTTCATGAAGTCCATGTCGATGCCGGCCCAGGGGATCTCGACATGCGACTGAGTGTGCAGGTGCAGCAACGGCTTGGCGAGCGCGTCCAGACCAGCGATCCACATCTTGGCCGGGGAGAACGTGTGCATCCAGGCCACGACACCGATGCAGGCGTCGTCCGCGTTGGCCTCCAGCATCACCCGGCGGATCGCCGCGGCATCGGTCAGCACCGGCTTCCAGACCAGCTCGGCTGCCAACTCGCCGCTTGCGTGCAGCTCCTGCGAGATCGCCCGGGACTGCGCGGCGACCTGCCCCAGGGTCTCCTCTCCGTACAGGTGCTGGCTGCCGGTGAGGAACCAGACCTGCTTCAGGTCGTCGGGAGTGGTCATGCGCCGGCTCCGGTCGTCGTCGTGTTCTGCTGGCCGTAGACGTTCTGGTAGCGGTCGTAGAGCTTGTCGATGTCGGCCTGGCCAAGCCGGGGCACCGGACCCAACTGCCGGGCCAGGTGCACGGTCCGTGCCACGTCCTCGCACATCACCGCTGCCTTGACGGCCGCCTTGGCGTCCTTGCCGATCGTGAAGACGCCGTGCTGACGCATGAGGACCGCGGGTGAGCGATGGTCCTTGAGGGTTGCCACGATGCCCTCGCCGATGGAGTGGTCACCGATCAGCGCGAAGGGCCCGACGGGGATGTCGTCGCCGAACTCGTCCCCCATGGCCGTGATCGCGCAGGGGATGGGCTCTCCGGCGGCGGACCAGGCGGTGGCGTAGGGCGAGTGGGTGTGCACCACTCCCCCGACCTCGGGCATGTTCCGGTAGACGTAGGCGTGGGCCGCGGTGTCGGAGGACGGCTGATGGTGGCCGTCGACGACACTCCCGTACAGATCGGTGACGATCATCGAATCGGGGGTGAGGTCCTCGTACGAGACCCCGGAGGGCTTGATCACCATCAGCTCCCTGCCGGGAACGCGGGCACTGACATTGCCACTGGTCCAGGCGACCAGCCCCCAGCGGATCAGCTCCGCGTGCAGGGCGCAGACTTCGGTCCTGAGCGCGTCAGTTGCTTCGGCAGTGCTCATGCGGGGGCTCCGTCGAGGTCGGGGAGGACGTTCGTGGTCCGTGCCTGGGCGCGCATGACGCGCAGCCGGTGCATCGCGGCGGAGCCGCCGCGGCCGAAATGGTCGTGCAGCTCCTTGTATTCGGCGTAGAGGAGGTCGTAGACGCGGGCCCGTTCGGGGTCGGGGGTGTACACGGCCCGGTGGATGCTGCCCATCGCGGCCGAGGCGGCGTGGATGTCCGGGTGGGCCCCGGCTGCCACCGCGGCGTGGACGGCGGAGCCCAGGGCGCCGCCCTGCTCGGAGCCGATCACGTTGATCGGACGGCACAGTACGTCGCTGTAGATCTGCATGAGGAAGGCGTTCTTCGGCAGGCCGCCTGCCACGGTGAACTCGGTGACCGGGACCCCGGCGAGCTCGAATGCGTCGACGACGGTGCGTGCGCCAAAAGCGGTGGCCTCCAGCAGCGCGCGGTAGATCTCCTCAAGGCGGGTGTCCAGGGTCAGTCCGAGCACGAGCCCCGACAGGTGGTGGTCGACCAGAACGGACCGGTTGCCGCTGTGCCAGTCCAGCGCCACCAGGCCGTGCGCACCGACGGGCTGAGCCGCGGCCTTCTCGGTGAGCAGCTGGTGCGGACCGATTCCACGCTCCCGGGCTTCACGGGCGTACTCCTCCGGCATCGCCGTACGCACCGCCCAGGCGAAGATGTCACCGACACCGGACTGGCCGGCCTCGTACCCCCAAAGGCCGGGGACGACCCCGTCCTTCACGACTCCGCACATCCCCGGTACGTCGGCGAGCCGGTCGGAGTTCATGATGTGGCAGGTGCTGGTGCCCATGATCGCCAGCATGTGTCCGGGCTCCAGGGCCCGGGCGGCGGCATTGGTGACGTGGGCGTCGACGTTGCCCACGCTGACCGGGATGCCCTCGTTCAAACCGGTCCACGCCGCCGCCCGGGAGCTCAGGGCGCCTGCGCGGCCGCCCGGCGGCGACAGGGGGAAGTCCAGCTTGTCGGTGAAGTCGCCGAACCCGGGATTGAGCTCACGCAGGAAGTCGGCGCTGGGACGCCCCGAGTCGCCGAGCAGGTCGGGCTGATGGATGCCCTTGTAGCCGGCGGTGCACAGATTGCGGCTCTCGGCGCCCGTCAGCTCCCAGACGATCCAGTCCGCCGCCTCGATCCACCGCTCCGCCGCCCGGTACAGTTCGGTGTCCTCTTCGAGGAGTTGCAGTGCCTTGGCGTACTCCCACTCGCTGGAGATCCTCCCGCCGTAGCGCCGCAGCCAGCTCTCCCCGCGCTGGGTGGCGAGAGCGTTGATCCGGTCCGCCTGCGCCTGCGCGGCGTGGTGCTTCCACAGCTTCGGGTACGCGTGCGGCCGCGCCGCGTAGTGCGCCAGTTCGCACAGGGGCGTCCCGTCCGCAGTGGTAGGCAGCACGGTGCACGCCGTGAAGTCGGTACCGATGCCGATCACCTGGCCCGCCGTCACGCCAGCCCGCTCCAGGGCCTTGGGCACTGCGAGGCGCAGGACGTCACGCCAGTCCTCGGGCACCTGCAACGCCCAGTCGGGCGGAAGCCGCTCACCGGTCGCGGGGAGCAGGTGCTCGACCGCCCCGTAGCGGTATTCGTGGACGGCCTCTCCCAGCTGAGTGCCGTCGGCGACGGAGACGACCACGGCACGGCCGGACAGAGTGCCGAAGTCCACGCCGATCGTCACCGCCTCGTCGAGTGGTATGCGCTCTCGCACCAGAAGGCTCCAGTCGTATGCGCCCGGCTCGGGGCCAGGGCAAATGTTAGCGATAACAATCTGCTCGAGGTCGGCCGCAAGTAACGGTCGGGGCGATCTCCAGCTCCGGGCGCATCGCAGGCCCGCCGCCCGCCGGGTGCATGGCGGTGCAACGGCCAGCAGCCAGAGCGATTGTGAACGCTAACAGGAGGCAACGTCAACCACTCGGCACCCGGAGACGCCGGATCCAAGCCGTCGGCCGGTGCCGCTCGGCGCGTTCGAGATGGCCATACCCAGCCGGAACCCCGCGCAGCCCTGTGTGACGGGCTGTCCGTTCGCTCAGCGGCTACCTTTTCCGGAGCGTGAGCGGCACCAGGTGCCAGTCGTAGTGACCGCGTCCTGCGCGCAGACCTTGGGCCTATAGTTGTGTGAGCGTGCACAGTCGTGCCGACGGAGGAGGAAGCGATGCCGCGTGGCGTGGAGAGTGCCGCGGGGCCTCGGCCCCCGACGATGGCGGACGTCGCCCAGCGGGCGGGTGTGTCGCACCAGACCGTCTCGCGCGTGCTCAGCGACCACCCCCATGTGCGCGAGGTGACCCGAGCCGAGGTGCTCCGCGCGATCGAGGAGCTGGGCTACCGGCGGAACTCCTCCGCACGCGCCCTGGTGACCCGGCGCACGCTGACCCTCGGGGTGGTGGCGTGCCATCCCACCCTGTTCGGCCCTGCCAGCACACTGCTCGGGCTGGAGGAGGCGGCCCGGGACGAGGGCTACATGGTCTCCACCGTGAACCTGCGTCACTACACCCGGACCGCTCTGTCCGACGCCATCGACCACCTGCGCGATCGGGGCGTGGAGGGGATCGTTGTCATCGTCCCGCAGCGCGAGGCCGTCTCTGCGCTCACCGAACTGAAGGTCCCGCTGCCGATGGTCACCGTCGAAGGCGGCCACGACCTGAAGATCCCCAGCGTCTCGGTGGACCAGCAACTCGGCGCGCGTCTGGCCACCGGCCACCTGCTCGCCACCGGCCATCCCACGGTGTGGCACGTGGCCGGGCCGATGGACTGGCTGGAGGCAGAGGCGCGGTGCACGGGCTGGCGGGCGGCGCTCGAGGAGGCCGGTGCTCCGGTCCCTGAGCCGCTCGTAGGAGACTGGACGCCGTTGTCGGGCTACCGCATCGGCCAGGAGCTGGCCGGACGAGTCGCGATGGATGCGGCGCAGCGGCGTGCCCAGGGGCCGACGGCCGTGTTCGTCGCCAACGACCAGATGGCGCTGGGCGTACTGCGTGCGCTGCGCGAAGCCGGCATGTCGGTTCCCGACGACGTGGCCGTGGTCGGCTTCGACGACATCCCCGAGGCGGAGTTCTTCCTTCCGCCGCTGACGACGATCCGGCAGAACTTCACCGCCGTGGGCCAGGCCAGCATCAGCCTGCTGGTCAGCCTGCTCGACACGCAGGCGACCCGACGCGATGAGCGAGTGGTCATACCGCCCCGCCTGGTCATCCGCGCCAGCAGCGCCGCCGCACTGCGTTGAGTCTCCGCACCGCTCTCTGCTTCCGGTGCGAACCGACCCGCCGGCACCGGCCGGCGTCACCCGCCGCATGGTGATGCACCGTCGGATGCAGCGTCCACCGCACCCCGCCCAGGCCCTGTCGTCAAACTCGCGTCGGATCAGCCCGGGTTGTCTGGTGCGGACAGCTGCAAGGCGGAGGATCGCCCTCGTACTGGGCCGTACTTGGGTGATGCGACAACGCAGCGTGGGGGCACCCCCTAGCCGAAGGCCGGGGGAGGCCGTACCAGGCAAGCCGGGCCCGGCGGGAGTTTGACGACAGGGCCTAGCCGTCCCCGCCGCCCCCTGGCCTCGCGGTTCCCCGAAGGTCCGTCAGAGTCCTTGACGTGCCTAGGCCATATGGTCATAGTGATGGCGATCGAGCAATCCCCCTCCCATCTTTCCGAGGGTGTTGTCCGTCCAGGAATGTTAGCGCTAACAGAGATCGCTCCCCTCCACGAGCTGCGGAGACGTCCGCTCCGTGCCGCGTGCGGTCCGTGAGACCGCCGTGCGCCCGGCAGCTCCTCCAACCACTCGAAGAGCAAAGGAGTCCGTGCATGACTGCCCACACGTGGCTGAGCCGTGCCCGCCGCGCCCTACTCGCCGGCGCGGCCGCGGCCGCGCTCGCCGTCGGGGTGCTCCCCGGCACCACCACGACCTCGCATGCCGCCACCCAAGCCCCGTGCGACATCTACGCCGCGGGCGGCACGCCGTGCGTCGCGGCGCACAGCACGACCCGCGCACTGTACGCGTCCTACGACGGACCGCTCTACCAGGTCCGCCGCGCCTCTGACAGCGCCACCCTGAACATCGGCGTCCTGAGCGCGGGAGGCTACGCCAACGCCGCTGCACAGGACTCGTTCTGCGCCGGCACGAGCTGTGTCATCACCCTCGTCTACGACCAGTCCGGGAGAGGCAACAACCTCACCCAGGCCCCCGCGGGCGGCGCGGCGGGCGGCCCCGACAACCTCGCCAACGCGTACGCCGCACCCGTAGTCGCTGGCGGACACGAGGCCTACGGTGTCTACATCGCGCCCGGCACCGGCTACCGCGACGACAACACCTCCGGAATCGCCACCGGCGACCAGCCCGAGGGCATGTACGCCGTCCTCGATGGCACCCACTACGACGCCGGGTGCTGCTTCGACTACGGCAACGCCGAGACCAGCAACACCGACACCGGCAACGGCCACATGGAGGCGATCTACTTCGGCAACATCAAGGCCTGGGGCTACGGAACCGGCAACGGGCCGTGGGTGATGGCCGATCAGGAGAACGGCCTGTTCTCCGGGGTCAACGCCGGCTACAACGCCAACGACCCCAGCGTGGACCACCGCTTCCTCACCGCCATGGTGAAGGGCGAGCCCAACTACTGGGCCATCCGCGCGGGCGACGCCCAATCCGGCAGCCTGTCGACCTACTACAGCGGCACTCGCCCCAACGTGTCCGGGTACAACCCCATGCACAAGGAAGGGGCCATCATCCTCGGCATCGGCGGCGACAACAGCGACAGCTCGTCCGGCACCTTCTACGAAGGGGTGATGACCTCCGGCTACCCCTCCGACGCCACCGAGAACGCCGTGCAGGCCAACATCACCGCCGTCGGCTACACCACCACATCGGGCGCCGGGACCCTCGCCCCCGGCTCCCGCATCTCCCTCCAGGCCACCACCACCTGCTGCACCTCCGACTACATCCGCCACGACGACGCCGACACCAAAGCCGTGATCTCCCCCATCGACTCCACCAGTTCGGCGACGGACAAGGCGGACGCCACCTGGATCGTCCATCCCGGACTGGCAGACAGCTCCTGCCTGTCGTTCGAGTCGGCCGACGACTCGGGCCAGTACCTGCGGCACTCCGACTACGAGCTGTACCTGCAGCCCTTCGACGGCTCGGCCCTGAACGCACAGGACGCCACCTTCTGCCCGCAGACCGGCCACAACGGCCAGGGCTACTCCTTCCAGTCCGACAACTACCCCGCCCAGTACGTCCGCCACTACGACGACAGCGTCTACATCGCCGGCGACGGAGGTTCCAACACCTGGGACACCACCACACTCTGGAGCGACGACACCAGCTGGCTCGTCACCCAACCCTGGGGCTGACCGCCAGACAAGGTCCACGGGACGCAGGCGGTACCACCGCGAGGCGCGCTGGTACCGCCTGCGTCCCGTGGACCTGCCTGGTTCGTGCCCTCGTAGATCTGGGTGGTTTGGAGGTGGGCCGCGGTGACCTGATCCTTGGCCCGCGGCCAGCTTCGCGAGCAGGTCGGGTGCGCAGACCGTCCCCATCGGCCGCCCCTGCCGGTCCACGACCGGCAGGTCGTCAAGCCCGTTCTCGTGCAGCGCGGCGAGTGCTGCGGCGAAGTCGGCGTCGGGCGCGACCGCGATCACCCGGGGGGCCATCAGTTCCTCGACGCGGCAGTGTCGCGGCAGCGAGGTCCGGTCCGGTCGGGCGTGGTCGCCCGGGCTCGGGTGCACCGTCCTGGTCATGGTCCTCGGCCTCCTTCGGCCACTTTTCCTGTCCCTACGGTGCGGCGTCCGGGCTCAGCACACGAGCACGCGCTCGCCGGAACGCGGCACCACCGCGTTCCAGCCCAGCTCCTGCTCAATCCGGTCACGCAGGCGCTCGGAGCCCTCCGGATCGCCGTGCACCAGATGGACGGCGTGCGGAGGCTCGTGCGCGCCACGCAGCCAGGCAGCCAGGCAGCCAGGCAGCCAGGCAGCCAGGCAGCCAGGCAAGGATCTCGTCGGCGTCGGCATGGGCGGAGAAACCCCGCACGTCCACCACTTCGGCGCGGACGGGAACGTAGGTGCCGAACATCTTGAGCGAGCGGGCACCCTCGACCAGGTCGCGGGCCCGCGTCCCCTGGGCGGCGAAGCCGACGACCATGACGGTGTTGCGGGGGTCGGGTAGCAACCGACGCAGGTGGTGCACGACACGCCCACCGGTGGCCTTGCCACAGGCGGAGACGATGACGCTCGGCACCAGGCTGTGCTCGATCGCTTCCGACTCCTCGCACGTGCGGGCGGCTGTGAAGGGCTCCGGGTCGAGCGCCGCCCCGGCGTCGGCGAGGAGCTCGGGCCGCAGCTGCGGCGAGCGGCGGTCGAAGGCGTCCTGGTAGACGCCCAGCGCGCGCAGCGCCATCGGGCTGTCCACGAAGACGGGCACCCCGGCCGGAAGTGCGCCGGTGCGCCGCAGCTCGGCCAGTTCGTGCAGTACGACCTCGGTACGGTCCACGGCGAAGGACGGGATCAGCACGCTGCCGCCACGGGCGAGGGTGCGGGTGAGCGCGGCGGCGAAAACCGTCCGGGAGTTCGAGTCGTCGTGGTGTCGGTTGCCGTAGGTCGACTCGACGAGCAGCACGTCCGCGCCCGAGCAGGGCTCGGGCGGCAGCAGCAGCGGGTGGACCTGGCGGCCCAGGTCACCGCTGAAGGCAACGGTGCCGCCGTCCTCCAGGTCCAGGTGGGCCCAGCTGGAGCCCAGGATGTGGCCGGCGTGGTGCAGGCGAAGCACGGTTCCCTCGGCGATCTCGGCGTCCTCGGCGATCTCGACCGGACACAGCAGAGCAAGAACCTGTTCGGCGTCCTCCTCCGTGTAGAGGGGCATGGCCGGACGGTGCTTGGTCCAGCCCTCCCGGTTGGCGTGCAGCGCTTCCTCCTCCATCAGATGGGCGCTGTCACGCAGGATCAGCTCAGTGAGACGGGCCGTGTCGGGGGTGCAGAGGACCGGTCCGTGGAACCCCTCCCGCACCAGGCGGGGCGGGTAGCCGGTGTGGTCGAGGTGCGCGTGGGCGACCACGACGCACTCGACGTCGCGCGGATCCAGCGGCAGCCCACGCCAGTTGCGGCGGCGCAGCTCCTTCTGGCCCTGGAAGAGCCCGCAGTCGACGAGGACCCGGGCGTGGTCGGTCTCGACCATGAACTTCCTGCCCGTGACGGTCCCCGACGCCGCCGAGGAAGGTCAGCAGCCCGGGACGGAGGAGCGGGTGCGGGGTGGGGACGGCCGAGACGTCGCGGAGCGCGTTGGTCATGGGACACCTGCTTCCCGGGCCGGTGGGGCCGCGTCGAGGACTGGTGCTCCCACCCTGGACGGGCTCCGACGTACGTCCCTCCCACCGGGCCGAACGTCCCTGATTGCAGCTCATCTGCGGCGGGACCAGAGCGGCTCGAACACCTGCCACTCCGCCTCCCAGGCCTCCTCGTCACGGCGGTTCAGGCGCCACCGCACGAGAGAACCGGCAGAGACGAGCACGATGTCCCCGCCGAGCATGGCCAACACGCCCACCAGGGCGGCGGTTCCCCCGGTGTTGAGCGCGGAGGTGGGCGCCGCCGCAGGACTCCCGCTCGCGTCCAGCCAGACCCGGACCTGGTCCGCAGGGCCGACCGCGGCCGGGACGCTCACGACGCTTCGCTGGACCTTGCCGTCGGCAGCAGTCCAGCTCACCTCGGCCACCTCGCCACCCACACCGGTCATGTAGGGCTGGCCGACGATCCTGGCCTGCACTGGGTGCAGGTGCCGCGCCTGGTCGAGAGTGTGGGCACGTCCCTGCTGGTAGACGGACATCCCGATCAGTGTGCCGAGCACGGCCGCCGCGAGGACGGCGAGGAATTGGAACTTCACCAAGGCCGACCGCCACCGGTCGGTCGGGCGACGCAGCATACTGCGGTGGCGTGACAGCACCACGGCGAGACGAGAGCGTCTCGGAGCGGGGACGGACGGACCGGGTGCGGCTGCGGGCGTTGCCATGGGTCTCGCCTCCTCAGTGGTTCCGACGGCCTCGAAGCGATCGGCCTCACGGGTAGCTTGGGCCTCCTGCCGGGCAGCCCGGGAGGACCGGGCGGGCCCCATTCCGCCGCCGGTCGGCCCCGTCCGGCCAGGCCTGTGGGCCGGACGGCCCTCCCGCGCCGGAGGTCCGTGACGTTCCTGGGAACACCCCAGTCGGCGGACCCGTCATCGGCGTGGTCTCCCCGCACTCGGGCCCGCATACGGGGCTCGCCCTCGGTGCGGGCGCCTGCCTCGCAGCCGCCGTCCTGGGCCTGCTCGCCCTGCCCGGCGTCCCCCGCCATCCCCGCTTTGTCGAAAACACCGCCGCCCGCTCATAGCCTCCCCGTCCACCACCGAAACCGACCGGACCTGACCCACACGGCAGAATGCCGTCGCCCCTGCTCGCTCCCAAACCGCCGCCGACGGCCCAGGGGAGGTACTTGCATCCGGGAAGCCAGTCCACAGCGCCAGCCTTCCGGCGGCACAAGAAGCGGAACGGTCCGAGGACCGGAACGTCTGCCGTAAGTCACGGGGCCGGAGGCCCACGCCTTGATGCCTCCGTGGCGCTTGCTCCGACTGGCCCAGTGCTGGCCGGACAGTCGGACGAACCGGTCGCGCGGCCCGCCACACGGGACATCGGAGTCTGATGCCCGGTCCCCCAGAACCGACGCTCATACGATCGGGGGAAGCCGGGGCCGCGGAAAGCGTCCGGCTCGCCTCGGTCGAATAAGGTGGCACTCCTATCAACCTGACGGCAATGCGCCACTCCAGAGGCAACCGAGATGCAATCGGTTATCGCTTCGGCGGCGTCGCCGCCAAGTCGTGTGCGCCGCGCTCGCCCACCGGTTCGCCGGAAGAAGGTGAAACATGCTCAATCAGCTGTGGGGGCCGGTATTCGACCTGGTTGGTGAGGGCGGATTCCACGCCGCCACCTTCAGTTGGTTCACGCTCAAGGCCGCCAATCTCGTCGAGATGGGTTTGGTCGTGCTGATCTTCATTGCCGGATTGTTCATCAAGCTTCCAGGCGGGAAAGCCGAGTCGCCGGAGGACAAGCGATGAGCGGCCCGGCAGCCACGACCCGTCACCTTCGTGCCGGGAGCGTCAGGTGAGCGACGACGGCGCGGCACCAAACCGAGAGCCGGACCAGGTCACTGGCGCCACGGGTACCGAACCGTTCTCGTGGGTGAGGCCCAGCCCGTGGCTGCGGAGTTACCTGGTCCGCAACTTCCCGCTGCGCAGGTTGCTGCCCGACCGGGAACCGGCGTACGTCACCTCGGTTCTGTACACCATGGGCGTCCTGACTCTCGCCTCGCTCATCGTCACGATCATGAGTGGCACGATCATCGCACTCGGCGGGGTGTCGTTCTGGCACACGAACTCCTTCGGGGCGTTCATGAACAGCATTCACTTCTGGGGAGTGCAGGCCATGTTCCTCTTCATGGCCGTGCACTTCATCACGAGCTTCTTCACCATGGGCTGGCGTGGCGGGCGCGGCTGGACGTGGATCACCGGCGTCCTCGCGTTCATCCTGAGCATCCTGACGGCTTTCACCGGCTTTCTGATGATGACGAACTGGGACAGCCAGTGGATCGGCCAGCAGGCCAAGGACGCGTTCAACGCCATCGGCATCGGCGCGGTCTGGAACGTCATGAACGCGGGCCAGCAGATCACCTTGCACGTGGTGGTCACGGTCGCCGTGCTGCTGTTCGTCGTCTCGGTGCACATCGGTCTGATCCGGCGTCGGGGGGTGGCGCCGCCACCCGGCGCCGAGGCACTGGAGGTCCCCGACGTTCGACTCCAGGCGTCGGACCGAGGCTGAGAGAGGCGACGATGGCTGCCCCGACCCACGAGCCCGCCGAACCACGCGCGAAGCGGCACCCGATCGCCACCTGGCAAGGCCCCGAACGACGCTTCGACCTCATCACCGAGGGCACCGTCGCGGTAGTCGTCATCGCCCTGCTGTGCGTCCTCGCCGCCAGTCTGTGGGGGTCCCCCGACGGCGGTCTCACCTACCCCAACGCGCCGGTCTCTCCGCCCGGGCAGGCGTTCAGCGCCCGGTACTGGGACGCCAACGACCCCTCCGACCTGGCCCAGACAGCGGTACAGGAACTGCTCGGGGGCAGCAAGACCGCCGGCTACGGCCCGCCTTTCAACACCACCTCCGGGGCGTCTCAGGAGTTCATCGGGATCCACCCCGCAGACGTCGCACGATCGATCTTCGGCCTGACCCTCCCGATCAACACCGCCGACGACTTCGTCCTGGCCCCGGTCTCACAGATCGTCTCACCCTACGATCCTGCGGTCGCTGTCGCGGTCCGCCAGTACAAGCGCGCGGGTGGCGATCTGTCGCCCGGTGCTTCGGCCGACCGGCTCGCGTCCCCACTGCAGACGACCTGGCTCGACAACTACGCCAAGGCACTGGCCGCATCGACGGCGAAGTTCACTGCCACCACGGCCACGGTGCCACCGGGAAACTACGGCCCCGTCCCCGTGATCATCCAGGCGGAGCAGCTCATCGCCTCCAACGGAAGCCTCGACGGTTACCTCCAGGGCAGCGACCACCAACTGAGCACCGACACGACCAAGGGGACCATGTTCTTCAGCGACGGCACCCTCTGGGGCACCATCGCGACAGCCCAAGGCGTGGCCGGTGACCAGTGGGGCGTCATGAACGAACTGTGGGACTACCCCGGCCAGGTGTGGCTCTGGCTGTACGCAGGGATGTACCAGATCCCCGCGTTGAACCCCTCCGGCAACGCCAACCTCGACCTCGACGTCGGCCTGCTCATGATCCTGCTCGGCTTCCTGCTGCCGATGTTCGCGCCATGGATCCCGGGCATCAACCGCATTCCCCGATGGATCCCCCTCTACAAGATCATCTTCCGCGACTACTACCGCGACGCAAGCGCCAAGAAGCGGAACGGCCGTGATCGTTCGGGGAGTTGACGCATCTCCACGACGCGCAGGCCCAGGTTCTGGAAGCGAACAAGAAGTCCGTACAGGTGCGCCTCGTCGGTGACCGGTCCGTACAGGACGGTCTGATGGGGCACGACAAAGCTGTCCAGTTCTGGGAACGAGGTGAAGTTCCTTGGCTTTGCGGTCCGCTTCGCTGCGACGGGTGACAGACACTTTGCGGTTGATGTGCTTCATATGGGTCTTGATCGTGTTCACCGAGAGGCAGAGGTCGGCGGCGATCTCGTGGGCGGACATCATCTGCGCCGTCCTGGCGACCACGCGCTGGCGCTCCGTGAGCGGCCCAACAAGGTGGGTCTGGTAACTATGCCCCGGTGAGAGGTGGACCAGTCCGGTTCGCAGGTCGGCCGGGAGCCAGTCCTAATTCCGCACGAGCCCGGGTTGCGATTGCAGCAGGCGGCGCAGCCTAGTACTCCAGCCGTAGATCGCGATCTTCACGGCCGAACGGCCGCCTGACGACGGTGATGGCAGTCCCGTGCGCGGGCTTGATGCCGGCGTCGCCAGAGTGACCAGTGCAGGCGGTGCGCGAGGTCGTGCACCGGGTTGATCAGGGCTGCGAACAGGTGCTGGATCTCGTTGCCGGTCAAGGGGATCAGGCCGTCTGCGGTGGGCAGGTCGCGGCGTTCGGCGGCTGTGGAGACGGCGAGGAAGGCGTGGGCGAGCATCGCGAGGGTGACCTAGCGGTGCCAGGAGGTCCAGCGACGGACCTGGTGCTCGTCCAAGCCCGTCAGGCCTTTACCGGCCTGGAATGTCTCCTCGATCGTCCAGCGCCGTCCGGCCACCCGCACCATTTCCGACAGCGGTACCGGCCGGGGTGAGAAGCAGCGGTAGAAGGCGAGTGCGCCGGTACGGCGGTTGCGCCGGACCAGCAGACACCAGTGGCCGGGTCGGCCGGTGGGGTCGTGAATGTCGATCTGTGCCCAGTCGTAGTACCGCTCGCCCTTCGCGCCCGTTCCGGCCGACAGCCGCTGCCAGGCCCACGTCGGGATCCGCGCGGCCAGGGTCTTCGCCTGGAACTTCGCGGCGTGAGTGACGACGGGGTGGGTGCTGGAGACCGCCAAGACGTAGCCGGTCCGGCGGCGTTCCAGGGCGGTTCGCAGGTGCGGGTTGTCGCCATAGACCTCGTCTCCCGCAACCCAGCGCGCGGGCGTTCCCGCATCCAGGGCTCGTTCGACCATGCGGGCGGCAAGTTGAGGCTTGGTTTCGAAGGTCAACTCTTCCGGTATGCCTGCCCTTCGGCAGCGGTCCGGGTCCTCGGTCCACAAGCGTGGCACGTACAGAGCTCGGTCGATGGCGGCGTGTCCGCGGTCGGCGGAGTAAACGAGGTAGACGGCGACCTGGGCATTTTCGATGCGGCCAGCCGTGCCGGTGTACTGACGCTGGACGCCGACGGTCTCGGTGCCCTTCTTCAGATCGCCCGTCTCGTCCACCACGAGCACTGCCTCGGTGTCGTGCAGGTGCTCGACGACGTAGGTGCGAATGTCGTCGCGGATCGCGTCGGCGTCCCATTTCGCGCGGTGCAGCAGGTGCTGCATCCCGTCCGGAGTGGCGTCACCCGCGTGTTCGGCCAGGGTCCAGCAGTTCTTGCGTGGCAGATCCGACAGCAGCCCGGAGACCAGTCGCCGCACTCGGCGGCGGGGTTCAACTCGGGTAAACCGGCCCGCGATTCGGCTCATCAAACCCTCGAAGGCATCCTGCCAGCGGACAGGGTCTACGCTGCACGGTGCGACCACCGCCTGATCTTCTGCTGTCACACGCCGATGATGAACGGTGGCTTCGGCCGTCTCGCGTCCGCTGTCCGCCAGCACGATCACCGGTCTACGGCTGAAGCTGGCCCGCCTGAGCAGCAAGAAGCCGACGCGCTGTGGTCACCGCCTCAACGCGGCCGATGGTGGCCTGGAGGGCAACTGTGCAGACCACGGCGGCCCCAAAGGCGGGGCCACCACCGAGTGGTTCGGCGAGGACGGCCACCAGGAAGCAGAAGGCGGCGAAGCCCCACAGGCCCCGAAGCACGCCACGCAGTGTCGCCGTGGCGAGGATTGTTCCGCCCCGGGCCAGGGAGAAAGTGGCCACCACACTGGTGCCGATGGGGAATGGCGCAAGCACACCGGTCAGGCTGGGGCCGAGGTGCGCCGCCGCGGTGGTCACCGCGGTGACCAGCACCGCTGTGGCCGCAGCTCGTGCCAGCAGGTCCCACCACGGGGGCTGCGTCAGCTGCAGTGGGCCTGCCTCGGTCTCACTCTCCGCGCACGCGAGGGCTTTCGCGCCGCAGGCTGTCGCGACGAAGGACAGGCCCAACGCGACGACGGGCGTGACCGAAAACCGTGAGAGCGCGAGATCCGCGATCAAGCAGACAAGCCAGGCGAGCGCCAACGTGGCGGCCCAGTGGCCGGTGCGGGACGCCCTGGACAGCAGGGCGAAGACGACCGCGAACAGAGCGAGCGAGACCAGGCCCAACAGCGAGGCCGAAGCGGCCCGTGCGGCAAACACCTGGCCGTGCTCCAGGCAGGTGATGGCGAGGATAGGTCCGGCCACGATCGGCAGCGCGACCAGCGTGCCGGCCAGAGAGGGCCCCCAGCGCCGACCAGCCAGGGACGACATGACGACGAGCGCCGGCGCGAGTAGTAGCTTCAATATCAACATCGACACTGGCGTCATCCTTGCACAACCCCACTTCCGAGCCGCAGGCGTGGGCACCGGAACTGGGGGCACTCGGATGCCACTCCGACAGTCGCACCGGCGACGCTGGCATCAAGCCCGAGCACGGGACTGCCACCACCGTCGACTGACGGCTGTTCGGCCGTCAAGATCGCGATCTACGGCTGGAGTACTAGGCCCGGCTTCGCGGAAGGGAAGCCGGATGTCTTCGGGGCGGGCGCACACTGGAGCGCGAGTCAGCAGGCGCCGGGTGGCGGCCCGGTCCCCGGAGGCAATGGCGGTCTGTGTACGGACCAGTAGGGTGCGGACCGTCACGGCTGGGCCGGTGTGGCTGTCGTCGGCGATCGAGTCGAGGATCGTCCGCGCGGCTTCGTTCTCACCAGCGGCCAGGTGGGCGCGGGCTGCGGCCGTAGCGTGTTCCGGCCTTAGCGTCATCTGCTGCAGGGTGTCCATCGCCGCTTGGGGATCCCCTCTGGCCAGGTGCGCGGCGGAGGTGGCCAGGGCCACCCGGTCCTTGACCCAGGGAGAGGGCATCGTGGACCCCGGTCCGGGAGGAGAGCAGCAGTCCGCTGCGTTCGGCCTCGCTGACCGCCTCCTGAGATGCCTCGGCGAGGCTGGGCCAGCCGCGCATCGCCGTCGCCGAACGCCTCAACGGTCCGCGTCCGCCTGTGCCCCTGGGTCTGCGTACTCCGTCCGGTGAACCGCTGCCCTACTGACCCGCTGACGCTCTCCCCCGCCTGGGAACGCGCCGCCCCGCCGGACGGCGCGTTGCGGCGCTCCCGTCCCGGTGAAAACCTGGAGGCGTCATCGTCGGCGTAGTCCCGACGGCACGCCGACTCCCCCCGAGGGAGGCAGTGATGGACGACTCACCCACCGGGACGGTGGTCGTCGGCCTCGACACCAGCGACAACGCCCGAGCCGCACTGGCCTGGGCCGCGCACGAAGCGAAGCTGCGGAACGCCAGGCTCCTTATCGGCCACTCCTGGAGCATGCAGCAGTACCGGCTCCCCGAGGCCTACCGGCGTGACATCGTGGAGGGCACTCACACCGCCGCACAGGAATTCGTCGACAAGGCCGCGGCAGACGTCCGGGCCGACCACCCCGGCCTGGTCGTCGCGGTGGAGCTGGTCGACGAGGCGGCGGTGGAAGGGCTGCTGAACCTGGCCCAGGAGGCGGAGCTGCTCGTCGTCGGCCACCATGGGCTCAACCCGATGCTGACCGTCCTGCTCGGCTCCGTGAGCCAGGGCATCATCGCGCACACCCCGGTTCCCGCCGTGGTGGTGCCGCCCGCCCCGCGCATGGGCGGTCCGGTGGTGCTGGGCGTGGCGCCCGGCGCCGACGCGCCCGTGGAGTTCGCCTTCGCCGAGGCCGAGCGGCGCGGCACACCTCTGCAGGTGATCCGCGCGTGGATGTACCCGCCGGTCATGCCCGGGTACATCGCCGTTCCGCCGGTCGACGAGGCGAAGCGCAACGCCGAGGAGGCGGACGAGCTGGAGCGCCTGCTCGCGCCGAGCCGCGCGGCGCATCCCGGGGTCGAGGTGGAACTGGACATCGGTCTGGCCCTGCCCGAGGAGGCGTTGGTCGACGCCTCCGCGACCGCCTCGCTCACCGTCGTCGGCGCCCACCGCAAACACGCCCGCTACGGGCTCCCGATCGGCCGGGTGCCGCACCGCGTGCTGCATCTGGCGAGGTCGCCGGTGGCAGTCGTCCCGGACTGATCCTTCGGTCAGGGTCAGTCGCCCGAGACCACGGCGACCGGGCAGCGGGCGTGCTGAACCACCGCCTGACTGACCGACCCGAGCCGCCCCACCAGCCCCTGCGGGCGGCCGTGCCGTCCGACGACCACCAACGAGGCGCCGGCTGAGAGGCCGACCAGGTGCTTGGCGGGTCCGGACCTGGCGCTGTCGGGACGGACCGCGCCGGAAGGGAACGTCTCGCGCCGACCGGCCGGCACCTCCGCCAGCAGCCGGTCCTCCTCCGCTTCGACGTGCCCTTCCTCGGACACGGGCGGTGCGGCATGCCCGTGCCTCACCAGCGGGTACCGCCGGCGTGGGCAACCCACAGCGGAAGCTCCCGTCGCCCGGCCTCCGCGAAGGCGAACCGGCGGACGGCATCCTCCGGTTCCCGGGCGTCGACCCGACGACCACGACGGGGCAGTCCCCCGTCGCCGCATGCAGCGCGGTCGAACCCACCAGGAGTCCGGGGAACCCCCGAGCCGCGGGTTCCGACCACGAGCAGGTCCGCCGCGTCGGCGGCCTCAGCTCGGCGCCGCGCAGCAGAGCCTCCGACTCGGCCCAGGCCACGGAGGGTCCGTCGTCCACAGGAAAGTCGATCCCGGCCACGATGGGACCGGACATGGTGTTCTCCTCATGGACAGGTTCTCGGGAGCTCAGGTCAGTTGCAGGATCTCGGCCACCGGGCGTCGCGGCGTCGCGGCACCGGGTGGTCCGTAGCCGAGTCGCAGGATGATCTGGACGTAGCCCGGCCCGGTCTCCGGGTCGCGCAGCTGCCAGCGGGTGTCGGGCCACTCGACGGCCTGGTGCAGCACCGAGGCGCGTAGGGCGTGTCCGGTTGCCAGCAGCCAGACCCGCTCCAGTGCCATGCCGGTGCGCACCCAGGCGCTGCGATCGTCGTGCGGTGTGGTGAACGTCGCCAGCTGCGGGAGGGCCTCGAAGCGCTCCGACGCAGGCACCGAGGCGGGCGGGTGTCCGGTGAAGCTGCGGACGGGCACGCGGGCGTCCCGGTCGAGCGGACCCAACGCGGCAGCGGGGATGCCGTCGGCGGCGGGGGCTTCCATCCGCACCCAGCTCCGCGCCTCGGCTTCGCGCGCCGCGTCGGCCGCGGTGCGGCGCTCGGCGTCGGCGGTCAGCGCGAGCACCCGGCGGGTCTCGTACTCCTCCAGCATCGCCAGCACGACGCCTTCCTGGTCGGCCGCCGCGATGAGCTCGCCCACCACCTGCTCCGGGATGTCCCGGTTGGTGAACGGCTGTCTGCTGCTGTGGCGCTGGGCGATGGCGGGAAACAGCTCTGCGTCCCGCGCCGGGCCTGCTCCGGCCACCCTAGGGGTGAAGTCCAGCAGGGCGAGCAGGTCCAGCTGCTCCGGGGCCGGGAGCAGCCGCAGCCGCGCGTCCAGGCCGAGCGCGGCGGCGGCCACCCGAAGGTTGAGTACCGACGCGCCCACGGAGACATGCAACGCGCGGCCCGTCGGATCCGTGGCCGGGACCGCGCGCGACGGGTCTCGGTAGACCGACAGCCCGCGCCGGTCGCGGGAGACACGGAAGCGCCACGGCTGGCTGTTGTGCAGCGACGGAGCCGCTCCACCCGCCGCCGCCAGGAAGGCCAGCTGTTCCGGTGTCAGCGTGTGCTGTGCGTGAGTGTCGTGGGTGTTCTCGGTCATGGCCGGCTCCTGTTCGTGCGGGTCCTGGCACAGCGTGGGACGAGTGCCTGTCCGGTGACGTCCCACCGGACATCCACCACTCCCTCGACCGCGCGTGTCAGCCGGGCGGCCACAGGGACGAGCATGGTGTCGGGGAGCCTGCCGGTCAGGGTCACGACGCCGTCCGAAACCTCGACCACGACGTCGATGGCCCCGTCGCCGAAGAGATAGGCGACGACCTCCCTGCGGACCTCCTCCGCGATCTCCTCGTCGGGGCGGAGGAACACCTTGAGCAGGTCCACGCGGCTGACGACGCCGGCCAGCACACCCCACTCGTCCACCACCGGCAGGCGCTTGACGTGGTGCCGGGCCATCTCGCGGGCTGCCTGCGCGAGGGCCGCGTCGGCGCGCACAGTGACCGCGGGCGAAGTCATCAGCTCAGCGGCCGTGACCGCACTCGCCTTGGCCATGTCCCCGAGGCGCCGCACCTGCTCCGGGCGGCTGGGCTCCTCGTCGCGGAACTCCTCCTTCGGAAGCAGGTCCGCCTCGGACACGACGCCGACGACACGGCCCTCCACCGCTGCCACCGGGAGCGCACTGACCTGCCACTGCGCCATCAGCGCGACGATGTCCTTGAAGCCGGCCTCCCGGCCGACCGACACCACGGTCTGCGTCATCACATCGCCGACGATGTGGGGGCTACCGCTCCCGTACACGGCTGCCACCTCCATCCGTTTCGGTGTGCCCCGTGTCCACGGCGTGGAGCAGCAGTTCGCGTCCGGTGAAGCGGTTCGGACGGATCCGGACCAGGAGGTCACGGGGCCCGTTCGCCCACGGCTCGGGTTCCCCCTCCAGGATCCCGGAACGGTCGATGTCACGCCGGTCCACCTCGGCGTAGCCGGACACCAGCACGCTCCACCCCTGGGCGACGACGACGTCGGGAGAGTCGACCTCGAGGACGACCCGCCGTCCAGCCGCTGCACAAAGGACACCGCCCTCCTGCGTGCGGAAGAGCAGGACCCCGTCGACGACGCGGTAGTTGACAGGCCGGACGATCAGGGCACCACCCATCAGGAACACGACCCGGCCCACACCGTGACGGCCCAGACAGCTCCAGCACTCCTCGTCGGACAACTCGACCGTGACGGTGCGTCGGTCGGGGCGGGCCTGGCCGGGTGCCGTCTCCAGGGAGCCGCCGCCCAGAAGTTCCTTACGGGACGTGTCGAGAGCCGCGGCCAGGCGGCCGACCTCGCCGGGTCCCAGTTCGGCCGGGCCGGTCTCGACCCACTCGACGACGCCGGGGGACATGCCGGCCCGCCGCGCCACCTCATCGACGCTGAGGCCGAGTTCGTGGCGCCTCAAAGCGACACGTCGACCGAGGTCACCCGGGTGACGGCGACGGAGGGCTTCCTGTGCATCAGCGCGCGATGCTGCGAACATGGCCGTTCCTCCTCCTTCCAGCTTTTTCCGTCACCAGTGCGGAACGACCGCGACAGGACAGCGGGCGTAGTGGAGCGCCGCGTGCGCGACCGGCCCGAGCGCCGACACCGGACGGTGTCGACGTCGGCCGACGACCAGCAGCGAGGCCTTCTCGGCCTCCTCCACCAGGACCCTGGCGGGGTCGCCGGACAGCTCCGCGCTGGTGAACTCCACAGCCGGATACCGGGTGTGTGCCGTCGTCACAGCTTCTCGCAGGGCCAGCGCCTGGTAGTGCTGGACCTCCTGCCGCTCGGACTGTCCGGGCTGAACGGGACCCGCACCCCAGGGCACCGGAGGATGCCAGGCGTGGACGGCGCGCAGCACGACCCCGTGGTCCTGAGCGCTGCGCAGCCCGAACTCGAGCACGGGACCGCAGTCCCCTGACGGATCGACGCCGACGACGATCCGGTAGCCCGGCTCAGCCGCAGCGGCCCGTTGCGGTACCAGGATCACGGGACTCTCGGCCTGGGCGGCGACCGACTGCGCCACCGAACCGAGCAGCAGGGCCGCGAAGCCGCCGCTGCCCCGGGTGCCCAGGACCAGCGTCCCGACCTGGTCGGCGCTGCGCAGCAGCACCCGGTCAACCGGCCCGGTCGGCGTCTCGACGTCCACCCGCAGTCCTGGGTGGGCCCGGTGCAGGGCGTCGGCGAGGCACGTCATCGCATGCAGGGCATGCTCTTCCGCGTCCTCGACCCGGTCGTCGCCCGGCCGGATCCAGAACCCGCCCGGGCGGACGTGGACGAGTCGCACGTTCCGTCGCGTCGCGGCGGCCTCGCGGCCGGCCCAGTCGGCTGCAGCGAGGCTCGCGTCGGAGTCGTCGACTCCGACGATCAGCGAAGGGGTCATCGCCTCGTTCCTTCCCTCAGGCCCGCGGAGGCGGGGTGGCTCACCTCCCAGCGTTCGCCGCGGCCACGGCCGGGGACAGGGCCGACCGGCCCCCACTCCCCCGCCGGGAATGCCTCGGCCACGGTCCTCCGCAGGGCCGCTCGGTCCCTCTCCGCAGGCCCGAAGGGCCCTCGTCCCGCCCGAAGACCATGAGCAGTCGAGTCCGCGCCGAACGGGTGACGGGGCGTCCGCCGCCGCGAGGCGCGGAGCGGCACCCCAAAGCGATGCCGGAGGGCCCGTCCCGGAGCTACGCGGATGGCATGGCGAAGATGCACGAGACCAGGACGCGGTCGCCCACGGCGACGGTGCGCACGCTGTCGCCGACGGCCGTCACCGTGCCGACTGCCTCGTGGCCGAGGACCGGGCCGAAGGCGACCTCGGCACGTCGCCCTTGAGGATCTGCAGGTCCGTTCCGCAGATCGTGACGGCGTCGACCCGGACGACGGCACCCTCCCGGTCCTGGACGGTGGCGTCGGGGACCTCGCCCCAGACACGGCGTCCGGGACCGTGGTGCGTGAGCGCTTTCATGACCGATCGCCCCTTCCGCGGTCACTGCCTCTGCCTCCTCAGGGTTCTCCGCCGCGCACAACGGGGCTTGGGCCGATCGGCCTTGCCCCGGCCGCGTCTCCGGAGCGGGCCGCGCCGGCCGGGGTCAGGCGCCGGTGCGCAACGGCACCCGCCAGCGCAGCTCGGTACCGGACCCGGCCGGGTTCGCGGCGAGGCTGAGCCCGCCGCGGTGCTTCATTGCCCGCTCCTCCAGATTGGCCAGCCCGCTCCGTCGGCCTCCCTCGGGCAGGCCGACGCCGTCGTCGGTGACTGTCAGCACCACCTCCGATGCGGGCCCACCCGTAACTTTCGCGGAGACGTCGACGGCCCTGGCCGAGGCGTGACGAGAAGCGTTGCTCAGCGCCTCCTCCAGCACAGCGAGCACGTCGTCGGCCAGGTCGGCCGGGACGTCCGTGTCCAGGAGGCCCTCCAGCCGGAGCGAAGGCGTGAAGCCGAACGTCGGGATGGAGCGGGAGACGACGTCCACGATCCGGGCTCGCAGACCGCCCGCCTCCTGCGCCGACGAGCGAGCGCGGAGACCGAAGATCGACGTGCGGATGATCTTCACCGTCTCGTCGAGGTCCTCGACCGCCCGGCCGACCCGCTCCGCGGCCTGCGGGTGTGTGATGAACCGCTGCGCGCTCTGCAGGGTCATGCCGGTGGCGAAGATCCGTTGGATCGCCAGATCGTGCAGGTCGCGGGCGATCCGGTCATGGTCCTCCAGCATGGCCAGCTGCTCCGCGTCGCTGCGCCGGGCGGCCAGCTCCAACGCCAGTGCCGCCTGGCCGGCGAAGGCGTTCAGCGGCGCGACATCCGCGGACGTGAACGGGTACAGGCCGACCCGGCGCGCCAGCATCAGCACGCCTCGAGGCCCTTCGGGACCTCGGCCCAGGGGAACAGCCACCGCTGCGCCTAGGCCCGGCCAACGCGGAGGGCCTGCCGTCACCCGCGGGTCATGGGCGATGTCCACGCTGGTGATCGGCTCAGCCGCGGAGAAGGCCGCGCCCATGAACGTCCCCTCCAGGGGCAGCAGCAGGCCGCGGTGCAGCTCCGCGTCCACCCCCTCCGCCAGTTGCACCGCGAGGCCGACGCCGTCAGCGGTCGTCAGGCTGAGGGCGATGACGCCGAGATCCGCCTCGAGGATCTCCAGCGAGGCCTGGACCAGCTCGGCGAGCTCGTCCTGCTCGGACGCGCCGGAGAGCAGCCGGGCCGTGACCTCGCCGCTCGCGAGCAACCAACGCTCGCGCAGCCGCGCGTCGCGGTAGAGACGGGCGTTGTCGATGGCTACGCCGGCGGCGACGGCGAGCGTCTGCAGCACCGACTCGTCCTCGGCGTCGAACTGCCCGCCACCGCGCCTCTCGGTCAGGTAGAGGTTGCCGAAGACTTCGCCGCGCACCCGGATCGGCACACCCAGGAAGCTGCGCATCGGCGGATGATTGGCAGGAAAGCCGACGGAGGCGTGGTGGTGGGAGATGTCACGCAGCCGCAGCGGCTCGGGGTGCCGGATCAGCTCACCGAGGATGCCGTGGCCGGTGGGGAACGGCCCGATCTCCTTGACCTGCTCAGGCGTCAGACCGGTGGTGAGGAACTTGGCCAGCATGCCGCCCTCGCCGATGACACCGAGCGCGGCGTAACGGGCGTCCACGAGCGTCGCGGCGGACTCGACGATCTGCTGCAGCACCTGGTCGAGGTCGAGCTCACGGCCGACGGTGAGAACCGCCTCCAGCAGCGCGTGCACGCGGTCCCGGGTGCCGCGGGCGAGGTCGAGCCGGGACTGCAACTCCGCCAGGAGCTGGTCCAGACGCAGATCCGGAAGCCCCAGAGGTCCCTGCGACGCTTCCTCGGGCACCTGTTCCTCCACCTGGCAGGCGGATCGGCCGGTTACCCGGTCAAGGTCACGCTACCCAGCCGACGCGTCGAGTGCACCAGGTACCGGTCGACTGCCGGTCTGCCCTACGGCTGAGGACGCCTCCCCGGCCCGGGAACCTGAGCCGATCGGGGCACCGGGTGCGGCCGGTCGACCCGTGCCGGTCGGCTCCGATCGCGCGATGATGGGACCGTTCGGCCCTGTCGCAAGTCCCGGCTCCGGCGGGACGATCCTGGGGGTCTCCCGCGCGGCACTTCCCGGACCGGGACCGTGCACATCAAGGACATGGGGTAGAGGAATGGCTGGCGACTCAACCGGCGATGCTGCCGCCGACACGATCCGCGTCTTCCTGCTCGACGACCACGAGGTGGTGCGCCGCGGTGTCCACGACATGCTCGACGCCGAGCCGGGCCTGGAGGTGGTCGGCGAGGCCGCCACCTGCGCGCAGGCGCTGGCCCGGGTCCCTGCCCTGCGCCCTGACGTGGCGGTGCTCGACGTTCGGCTCCCGGACGGGGACGGCATCACCGTCTGCCGGGACCTGCGCTCGCAGCTGCCGGAACTGGCCTGTCTGATGCTCACCTCGTTCGACGACGAGGACGCCCTGCTGGACGCGATCATGGCCGGGGCCTCCGGCTACGTCCTCAAGCAGATCAGCGGCACCAACCTGATCTCCGCCGTACGCACCGTCGGCGCAGGCCAGTCGATGCTCGACCCCGGCGCGACGACCCGGCTCATGTCACGCCTGCGCGGCCAGGCCACCCAGGCCCCACCGCAACCCGACGCCCTCTCCGAGCTGACCGACCGCGAACGCGACATCCTGGCGCTCATCGGCGACGGCCTGACCAACCGCGAGATCGGGCAACGGCTCTACCTGGCCGAGAAGACCGTCAAGAACCACATCTCGCGCATGCTGGCCAAACTCGGCGTGGAACGCCGGGTCCAGGCGGCCGTCATCGCCTCCCATGCCGCCGAACACGCGGCCGAGCACGCCGCGGGCACGAGCGGGACCGGCCGCACCGGCAGGTCCTGACGCACGTCCCTCATGGGGCCGGTCGGCAGGACCGCACGGGCCGTCCGGCCCTCGCACCGGAACCCCCTGGTGGCGACGATCGAACACATGACCTTGCGCACCGAACACCTCGACCGGGGCCGCGCGTTGGAGCTACTGGCCGACGCGCGGACCGGCCGCGTGATCTACACGAGCGCCGCGATGCCCGCGGTGTGGCCGTCTCAGTTCCACATCGCCCCGGACGGCGGCGTGCTGCTGCGCACAGCGACCACCTCGGGGCTCGCCCGGGCCATCGGCGACTCTCTCGTCGCCTTCGAGGCCGACGCGCTCGACCAGACGGACGGCACGGGCTGGTGCGTCACCCTCCTCGGCCGCGCGGTCGTCAGCGCCGAGGATCCCACGACGGACACCCTGGAGATCCACATACTCGCCGAGGCCGTGCACGGCCGCCGGTTCCCGCCGCAGTTCGGCTGACGGCGCCGCGCTGCCGCACCGCTCCGTCTGTGTGGTACCGGCCCGTTGTTCTGGATATTCCAGTCAGGCGCGGCATCCGGTCCTCGTGCGGCGACAACTCCGCGCTACTCACGCCGCCGGACGGCACAGGCCGGGAAGGCCGGTCAGCTCAGCCGCGATCTGAGCCGCGTAGGCGTCGATCCGGGCGCGGTCGCGGAAATCCCCGCCGTGGCCGCCATCGACCATGGCGTGGGCCAGCCAGCCACGCGAGTCCGGGGACAGGCGGCCGCCGAAGGTGACGTGGTCGCGGGCGCGGAGACCGCGCGAAGCGCAGTCCGCGCTGTGGGTGGTAACCATGTCGCCCCTGCTCGCCGAGTCGTCCAGCGGGCCGCTGCTGAAAGTCCAGACCGGGGCGTGGGCCAAGTCGTGGCGGTGACGGCGGGCGAAACGTGAGGCGGAGGGCAGCCACCGGCCCTCGTACAGAGCAGATCCGAGGACCACCGCGTCGTAACCGGTCGGGTCGAGCGCATCGGAGACCTCGGCGACAGTGACGTCGAAGTCCTTCTCTCCGTCGCGGAGTCGGGCGGCCAGCCACTCGGCGATCTCGGCGGTCGCTCCGTTGCGGCTGGCGTAGGCGACAAGGACGCGCCTGGTGGGGCCCGGCGTGTCGGGTGTACTCATCACGGCTCCTCCTTTGGAACCGCGGACCGTGCGCCGGGGCTGCCGGTGACCGTCCCAACGCCGCCGAGGAAGGTCAGCGGCCCGGGACGCGGGCGCGGGAGCGCGACAGGGACGAACGGACGGGGTGCGGCTACAGGCGTTGCCATGGGTCTCGCCTCCTCAGGGGTTCCGACGGCCTCGAAGCGATCGGCCTCACCGGTAGCTTGGCCCTTCTGCCGGGCGGCCAGGCAGGACCGGGCGGGCCCCATCGGGCCGCCGGTCGGCCGCGTCCGGCCGGAACTGTGGGCCGGTCGGCCCTGCCCCGGCGGCGCCGCCGCCCGCCACGGTGGACGGTGAACGGGAAGACGCCGTCGACCGCACTCCCGGAGGGGGAGCCCGACCATGAGCGCACCGCTGACCGACGCCCTAGTCGCCGAGCTGGACGCCCACTGGCGCGCCGCCAACTACCTGGCCGCGGGGCAGATCTACCTGATGGAGAACCCGTTGCTGCGGGAGCCGCTACGCCCCGAGCACATCAAGCCCAGACTGCTCGGGCACTGGGGCACCTCCCCCGGCCTCAACCTCGTGCACACCCACCTCAACCGGGTCATCCGCGACCGCGACCTGGATGCGCTCTGCGTCTGGGGCCCCGGCCACGGCGGACCGGCCGTACTCGCCTGCTCATGGCTGGACGGCAGCTACACCGACCACTACCCGGGCATCACCCGCGACGAGGCCGGCATGGCGCGCCTGTTCCGGCAGTTCTCCTTCCCTGGCGGTGTTCCGTCGCACGTCGCGCCGGAGACGCCCGGGTCGATCCACGAGGGCGGCGAGCTCGGCTACGCACTCGCCCACGCCTACGGGGCCGCGCTCGACAACCCGGGCCTGCTGGTCGCCTGCGTCGTCGGCGACGGCGAGGCGGAGACCGGGCCGCTGGCGGCCTCCTGGCACAGCAACAAGTTCCTCGACCCGGTCCACGACGGCGCGGTGCTGCCGATCCTGCACCTGAACGGATACAAGATCGCCAACCCGACCGTCCTGGCCCGCATCCCCGAGACCGAGCTGGACGAGTTGCTGCGCGGCTACGGCTACACCCCGATCCACGTCACCGGCGACGAGCCCGCCGCCGTGCACCGGGCGCTGGCCGCCGCGTTCGACGACGCCCTGGACGCCATCACCGCGGCCCAGCGGGCCGCGCGCACCGAGGGCTCGACCGAACGGCCGCGCTGGCCGATGGTCGTGCTGCGCACGCCGAAGGGCTGGACCGGCCCGGCAGAGGTGGACGGGCTTCCGGTCGAAGGCACCTGGCGTGCCCACCAGGTGCCGCTGGACCAGGTTCGCGAGAACCCCCAGCACCTGCGTCAGCTGGAGGCATGGCTGCGCTCCTACCGGCCCGAGGACCTGTTCGACGCCGACGGCCGGCCCACGTCGACCGTCCTCGCGCAGACCCCTTCGGGCGCCCGGCGCCTGGGGTCGAACCCTCACGCCAACGGCGGCGTGCTGCTGCGCGAACTCCCGCTGCGCGAGCTTGAGCGCTTCGCCGTCCCCGTCGACAGGCCCGGCGCCGGCATGCACGAACCCACCCGCGTCCTCGGCGACTACCTCGAACAGGTCATGGCCGACACCGCACAGCGCCGCGACTTCCGCCTCGTCGGCCCGGACGAAACCGCCTCCAACCGGCTGCAGGCCGTCTACCGGGCCACGGGCAAGGCCTGGCAGGCCGAGGTCCTGCCCGTCGACGAGCACCTTGCGCGCGACGGCCGGGTGATGGAAGTGCTCTCCGAGCACCTGTGCCAGGGCTGGCTCGAGGGCTATCTGCTGACCGGACGTCATGGCCTCTTCTCCTGCTACGAGGCGTTCGTGCACATCGTCGACTCGATGGTGAACCAGCACATCAAGTGGCTCCGCACCACCCGGCAGATCCCCTGGCGGGCACCGATCGCCTCACTCACCTACCTGCTCAGCTCGCACGTGTGGCGGCAGGACCACAACGGCTTCTCCCACCAGGACCCCGGCTTCGTCGACCACGTGCTCAACAAGAGCCCCGAAGCCGTCCGCATCTACCTGCCGCCGGACGCCAACACCCTGCTCAGCGTGGCCGAGCACGTACTGGGCAGCCGCGACTACGTCAACGTCGTCGTCGCCGGCAAACAGCCGTGCTTCGACTGGCTGCCCCTGGATCAGGCCCGCACCCACTGCGCCCGCGGCCTCGGCATCTGGGAGTGGGCAGGCACCGAGCACGGGGACCGCGAGCCGGACGTGGTCCTGGCGTGCGCGGGCGACGTCCCGACCCAGGAGGTGCTCGCCGCCGCGCAGTTGCTGCGGCGGGAGTTGCCGGAGCTGGCCGTGCGGGTGGTCAACGTCGTCGACCTGGCCCGGCTGATGCCCGCCGAGGAGCACCCGCACGGGCTGTCCGACCGAGAGTTCGACGCGGTCTTCACCCGGAACAGGCCGGTGATCTTCGCCTACCACGGCTACCCGTGGCTGATCCACCGCCTCGCCTACCGCCGCGCGGTCCACCCGCAGCTCCACGTGCGCGGCTACAAGGAGTCCGGCACCACGACCACGCCGTTCGACATGGTCGTCCGCAACGACCTGGACCGCTACCGCCTGGTCATGGACGTGATCGACCGCGTCCCCGGCCTCGCCGTCCGGGCCGCGCCGCTGCGGCAGCGGATGGCGGACGTCCGCACGCGCCACGACGCATGGATCCGTGCCCACGGCACCGACCTGCCCGAAGTCGCCGACTGGACCTGGACGGGGTGACCGGCTGTCAGGCCCCAGGCGGCCCTCCGCGGCGACGGGGGCGGAGCGCAGGAGCACCACAAGAGAGGTCCGGCCAGGGACTTCAGCGGCGACCACGGTGGTTGCCAGCCCGGCCTCCGCCAGGACAACGGCGGTGGTGAGACAGATGACGCCCGCCTGGCGCGTGGCGCGGGTCCAGGAATCCTCCTGCCACGCCGTCAGATGCGCTCGCTCCCAGCTGTCCCTCTCCACGCCCGGAACCCTACTGAACTTGATTGAGTGGTGTCGGAGCCGTTCGCCTGACAGCCGGCTGTCGGCACCGGTGGCCCAGCAAGGCCCTGTAGAAGGCCGACATCACGGGTTCAACTTCAGTACTCGTCGTCCTGGGTGCGCTGGCGGTCCTCGGGAACCACGATCTTCCCCTTGTCGTCGTAGGCCGCCGGGTCCAGGGTTCCGAAGCCCAGGCGCATGCAGGCTTCCACGCAGTCCTGGGAGTTCGGGCCGCCAGTCCGGGGGATTTCGAGCGCGGTGCAGACGAGTTGCTTCGGTGGGTAGGCCACACCGTCGACCAGCACGGCGTACGTCCTGATCTTCTCCGGCGCGTTGCTCGCGACGACGGCCCGGATCATGTCGGCGGTGAGTTCGGCCTTCTCGCCGCCGGAGACGGTTATCTCGGTCTTCACGGTCTTCTCTCCGGTCGTGCCCGGCCGGCGGGTGGCCGGCAGGGCGCAGCGCTTTTCGTCAGGGACAGGGGTACTGCCGGGGGCTCAGGCTTCCTGGAGGGACACCCAGTTCACGCCCTGGGTGCTCGGCCTGGCGATCGGCGACGGCTTCCCGAACCACTGGTCGTAGACCGGGCCGGAGGTAAGCACCCGGCCGACGATCGAGTGCGTTCCCTCCTCGGGGCCGTCGGTGACCCCCTCGACCTGCGCCACGAGGACGATGCGCTTCTCGGCCTCGAAGATGGCGTAGCCCGCCGTATGGGTGCGCGCTGCGTCGATTCGCCAGTTCCAGCGGTTCAGCGCGAAGACCACGTCATCGGCCAGGCCCTCGCGCCAGCCCCAGCAGGGGATGACTTCCCGCCCGGGAACGGCCGGGTCGGATTCGGTGAGCTTCGAGAGGTGCAGGTGGAGTATTTCGGATGCCACGGAGTTCTCCCCAGGTGCGATGTCCGGTCGTGCCTGTGGATTTCGTACTGGATAGTACTGAAGTTGAACTCGTGATGTCGGCCTTCAACAGTGCCTTGCTGGGCCAGGTCAGACGAACCTGGTCCAGTCGGTTGTGGTGCTCGTCGATCCAGCTCTCCGGCGGTCGGATCCACAGCATCGCGCTGGGCCAGTCGGGATCGTTGATCGCCACGACCAGGTAACGGCCCTCCTGCATGTGGAGCACCACATTCAGTCCGCGGTGCGCGCGGTGGGGCCGGGACTCCAGTCCCGGCCCCACCACACACGCGCTACACCACGCTGAACAGCACGCGGATGGCTTTGTTAGGCCCCGCCGCCGGGCCGACGGGCCGCCCAAGGTCCTTGCGGGGAGACCCCAGGTTCGTGGTCTCACAGGCTGCCCTGGCGAAGATGTCGAGGCCTTCCCCGCCGGGCGGGCGGCTCCAGTCTGGGAGAGGGAGCCCCGACATGCAGGGGGTGGGTCAGCAGTCGCCGTAGTTGCCGGAGCCCCAGGCGCCGTTGTTGAAGTTGTGGTCGTTCCCGAAGATCGTCTTGTTGCAGGTCGTGTTTTGGTGCCACTCCGAGTCGGTGGAGTAGTTGGTCAGGTCCACGATGGGCATGAAGAGCTTCTGGTTGGTGTAGGACTGTCCGGCCGGGTTGGTATAGATCGACTGGACCGGGGTGGTGGTGTAGGAGCCGTCCAGGTGGTCCAGGCGGAAGCTGGTGTACGCGATGGCATGCCCGTTGGGGTCGTTCATGTAGAGGCGACCCTGCGGGTGCTCCACGTTCTGGGAGTTACCGGCGTTGTCGTTGAAGGGCGTGGAAGGGCCATAGGTCCAGTGGATCTCGGCGTAGACGCCCTTGCAGTCCGGGAACCAGCCCAGGTAGATCTGGCCAAGATTGGTGTTGTCTGCCCAGATGGTGACGGGGTGGGACTCCAGCACGGGCGCGCTGGAGGCTCCGCAGCCAGTGGCAGTGACGGCGCTGGCAGTGCCGCTGCTGGCCACGCCCAGGCCCACCGCGAGCGCGAAGGCGGAGGCTGCGTAGGTCATTTTGCGGCTGAGTGAGCGAAGACGCACGGTAGGTCCTGACTGTGGTGTTGATCTGATGTTGAGCCGCCGCTTGGGCCGGCCTTGCGCTGGGCGGCATGACCAGGCTGCTCGACCGGCCTGACGAAGTCCCGTTTCCCGTACGAATCCGTACAGCTCATAGACTCACCGTTGTCAGGGCACGATCACAGGGGGGGCATAGTGGGTGAGCAGCGTTGCGGGATGCCGGATCCGGATCGCGCCGCGGATCTCGCAGAATTCATCGGTCTGCTGGCTGAGTTGCGCGTGTGGGCGGGGTTCCCGTCCTACCGAACGCTGGCCAAGCGAGTCGGGCAGGCGATACGGCCAGCGCGCGTCGTGTCGCCTTCTACCGTCGTGGACGCCTTCGACGTCGGGCGGCGCCGTCTGGATCTGGATCTGGTAGTGGCAATCGTCCGGGCGCTGGGCGTGGACGAGACCGGGACCTCTCGCTGGCGCGAGGCCTGCATAAGGGTGCACGGATCGGCCAAAAGCGGCGGACCGGTCGGCGTATCGGCACAGCTCCCCACGGACTTGGCGACGTTCACCGGGCGCCAGGAGGAGCTCGCACGGCTGCTCGAAGCGGCGATGCACCCCCGCGACGGCGATGGCACGCACGCTGTGGTGATCTCCGCGATCGAGGGAATGGCCGGCGTGGGCAAGACGCAGCTGGCCGTTCGCGCCGCACATGAACTGGTCCGCGCGGGGCACTTCGCCGACCTGCAGCTGCATGTGAACCTGCGTGGCTTCGATCCCGAGCTTCCGCCTGCGGACCCGTCAGCTGTCCTCGAGGCGTTCTTGCGTCAGCTCGGGGTCCCCGCACAGCAGATCCCTGCCAGCCGGGATGAGCGGGCGGCGATGTACCGCGACCAGGTCCGCGAGCGTCATGCGTTGGTCCTGCTCGACAACGCAGCAGACGAGAACCAGGTCCGCGACCTCATTCCGGCAAGCCACACCAGTCTGGTGCTGATCACCAGCCGCCGTAGTCTTGCCGGCCTCGACGGCGTCACCCCCCACTGGATCGACACCTTCTCCGAAGCCGAATCACTGGACCTTCTCAGGCGGATCGCCGGACACGAACGCATCGAAGCCGAACCCGACGAGGCCCTCCGCATCGTCCAGTACTGCGACCGCCTCCCGCTGGCCCTTGCCCTGGCCGCCGCCAGGTTGCGTTCCCGCCCCGCCTGGACGCTCGCCGAGTTGGCCGACCGCCTGCAGGCCGGCCGACTGGAGGCGATCCGTGCCGGCGGCCGAGCGCTGCGCCCCGTTCTCGACCTCTCCTACCGGGAGCTCACCGAGCCGCTCCAGCGGGTCTTCCGCCTACTCGGTTGCCACCCCGGGCCCGACTTCACTCCCGCGATGGTCGCCGCGCTCGCCGACATCCCCACCCACGAGGCCGAGGACGTCCTGGAGTCGCTCCAGGACGAGAACCTGATCCGGCAGAACACACCCGGCCGCTACCACCTCCATGACCTGCTCCGGACCTTCGCCCTGCACGTGCAGGACCCCGGATCAGCAGAGACCGTCGAAGCCCTCGCCCGGCTCTTCGACCACATGAGAAGCACCGTGGCCGCCGCAGTCGATCTCCTCATCCCACACGAGAAACACCTCAGGCCCGCCGTCCCCACCGCGGGCACGGATGTGTCGTGCTTCGTGGACACGGACCAGGCCACCGCTTGGCTCCGAACGGAGCACGCCAATCTCCTGGCCGCAGCGGAGTGCGCGGCTCGCGGGGGCTTCGGGCGGCACGCCACGGACCTCTCCGCACTCCTGGGGCGCTACCTTGACACGAACGGCCACTACCAGGACGGTCACGTCCTGCACGCCCTTGCCCTCCAGGCGGCAACAGACGCAGCCGACCTCGCTGCCGAGCGCAGCGCCGCGGCCGAACTGGGAAGGGTCTGCGTGCGTCTCGGCCAGCTTCACCAGGCGCGCATGTTCTTCGAGCAGACCCTCGAAGCGAACCCGGGACACGCGGACGCGTCCAACGCCGCCCGCGCTATGTCGAGCCTGGGCGTGATCGACGTCGGTGAAGGACGGCACGATGAGGCCCTCAGGCGCTACCACGAGGCGGCGAACCTGTTCGAGACCGCCGGTGACGTGGCCGGGCAAGCGACAACAACCGGCAACATCGCAGTCGCCTATGTGAGGATGGGCCGCTTTCCGCTGGGAATCGCCCACCACGAGCGCGCTCTCGCTCTCTTCCGCGAGACTGGCGATCGCAGCGGCGAAGCCCGCACCCTGGGCAACCTCGGCCAGTTGTACATCCACACCCGACTCGACGACTCCGCTACGACGCACCTTACCCAGGCCCTTGATCTCCACCTGGCGATCGGCGACCTGGCGGGAGCGAGCCACAACCGGATACAGCTCGCCCACGCTCAGGTGCGCAGTAGCCAATTCGATCAGGCCTCAGAGCATCTGGAGCAGGCCCTGGCCTTCTTTCGAACCAGCGGACACAGACTCGGACAAGCCGAGGCGCTGCACATCCGTGGCGTACTGTTCACAGGCCAAGGACACCACCACCAAGCTGCCGAGCAACTCCAGGAAGCCCTCGCCTCATTCGAGGCGCTGGCCGAACCCGCGCATGCCGCAACCACACTCAACAGCCTGGGAAGCAACGCCTTCGCACAGGGCCAGTTCGATACCGCCCTTGAATTTCACCGACGGGCCCTCAAGCGCGCAGCAAGCGACGGCATCGGCGATCAAGCGGAAGCCCACTGCGGCATCGGGGACGCCCTCCACGCAAACGGTCAGCCGGAACTGGCTCGAGCGCACTGGCAGCAAGCACTCGATTTCTACGCGTACATGACGGTATGCAAGGCCGACGAAGTACGTCGTCGGCTTGCTCCCAGTCATGGATGAAGCGCCTCGCCCGCCAACCGGAGATCTTCAGCGGTGGCCCGTGTTGAACAACAGGTTGGAGCGGAGTGCGAACTTGCTGATCAGGATGGTGCGCAGGCTCCCAGACGAGCAGTTCTCAGTCGCCCCGCGAGTGATGGGTGTGGATGACTTCGCGTTCGAGAAGGGCCACGTGGACGGCACGATCATCTTGGACGTGGAGACCGGTGAGCGTGTGGATGTGTTGCCCGACCGCACCTCAGAGACACTCACCGCCTGGTTGAGCGCCCATCCCGGGGCCGAGATCGTGTGCAGAGACTGAGCCAGCGCCTACGCCGAAGCCGTCCGCACCGTCTGCCCCGACTCCAGGCAGGTCGCGGACAGTCGGGTGCGCACTGCCCACGGCCACCCCCCGTCGGCATCACCGAGCGGCGCACACGGCAGCCCTGGCACACCGCCAAGGCAACCCGCGGCGTTCAGGGACATGGCCGTCGAGCTCCGCCGGACGATCATCGCCGCCCGCCATATCCGCAACCCCGCAGGTCGGCCAAGCCCGAGGAAATCGCGGTCACCCCCCACACGCCAAGATCACGACCACGACCCGCTGCAAAGTCGAGCTGTCAGTAGCCTTTGACGAAGTTGATCACGTACCACTTCGCGGTGGTCACGTTGTAGATCGCGGTGAGGAAGTCCCGCTTGTTCGGCGTTGTGGTGAGTGTGGTCGAGGAGACGGTGGTGCCCAGGGCGAACGCAGAGCTGAGGATGAGCGCGCGGCTGCCGGTTGCGTCCTGGATGAGTTCCCAGGTGATGCGTTGTCCGTCGGCGGGGTTGGTGGGAGTGCCCAGGGTTCGGTTGCCCTTGAGGGTGACTCGGAACAGGATTCCCAGCGCGGCGTTGGTGGCGATGGTGGCGGCGTCGGTGAGGGTGACGGGGGCCGGGTTGACCTTCGCGTCGACGTAGTCCTTGCGCGTCAGGTGTTCGGCCGAGGTCGGGGAGGCTGTGGTGGAGACGTTGCCTTCGTAGTAGGCGGAGTTCGAGCCGTAGACGAAGCCGCTGGCCACCGTGCCGCCGGCGGTGTCGTTGATGACGTTGGTGTAGCCGGCCAGCGACAGGGGTTTCACGTTGCTGACATCGCCGAGGGTGGCCGAACACCCGGCATCGACGGTGACCGAGTTGACCGCCCCGGTGGTGGGGGTGTTCTCGGCGAATCCGAGGATACTGACGGCTCGTGCCGCGCCGGTGACCCAGATACTGACGTTGGGGCTGTTGTAGGTGAAGGAGTTGTACAAGCCCACGCCGATCGCGGCGTTGATCTTCCAGCTGTAGCCGTTGTATCCGGTGCCGCGGTTGACCGCGGATTCGGCGCCGCATCCCGTGAAGCTGATGCCCTGGCTGCCGACGCCGGTCACCTCGTACCCGATACCGCAGTAGTCGGCCGCGCAGCCGACGAAGGAGCAGTAGGCCATGGTGTCGATGTGGAAGCCCGCGTTGGTGACGGTGTCGGCGTAGCAGGCGACGAACGAGCAACTGGTCCCTGCGGCGCCTCCGGAGACACCGTGGATGTCCCAGCCGTGGTTGCCGTTGTTGGCCGAGGTCACGCCTTCGAACGTGGAGACGATCGGGTTGGAGAGGTCGATTCCGGTGTCGCCGAAGAACTTCACGGTCATCCGCGCGAACGCCAGCGAGACGGTCGCGGGATTGGCCGATCGCGTGAGCACGATGCCGCTGCCGCTGCCACTGCCCGGCCCTTGGATGGTGAGGTCCTGGATGGTCAACCGGGTAATGTCCGAGCCGCTCAGCCCGTTGGCCGTGGTGCTGCTCTGTGCGATCACCGACGAGCCGTCACTGACGCCCTCCAGGATCAGGTTGGAGCGGGCCACCAGCACGGAGGAAGTCTTGTAGGTGCCTGCGGGGAAGACGACCGTTCCGCCGGAGGAGGGGACCGCGTTGATCGCGGTTTGGATCGCGGTGGTGTCGTCGGTGACGCCGTTGCCGGTGGCGCCGTAGTCCAGGACGTTGAACCAGTAGCTGGTGGCCATGGTGATCTCCGTTCAATCTCGCATCGAGTCGACAGGCCGAGGCAAGACTGAGGCCTTGCGAGGAATTCGGCCGCGGTAAAAGCAGCACCGTCGATTGACACGGAACCGGTTCGAGCCGACCAGGAATGGGCGCGGGCACGTGCATTCAACGTGCCTCGTTGAGGAGACAACTCGCCGCCATTACTTAGGGTAATGAGATCAAAGCGCTTAGTAAAGGGTTCTGCGGTGTCAACCTCTTCGCTTCTCGTTCATGACGCCACGTCAACCGCGTGCCGCGCGACTGCGTCCGCCGAAACAGGACGGTCGCCAACCGTGACCGTGCTCAGCGGAGCCGGTTCGTCTCTTCGGCGTGCCAGAGCCACGGTCCGGACGTGTGCGCGGCATTCTGGGCCGATGGGAGCGGAACAACGACGCCGGCGTGAGCGCGGGCGGGCTCTGGGCGTTTCGGAGAACCGGCCGTCTGCCGATGTTCGCGACTGGTGGCGTGACGCGGTCTGCTACCAGGTCTACCTGCGCAGTTTCGCCGATGGGAACGGTGATGGTGTCGGGGACCTCGCCGGGTTGCACCAGCGCTTGCCCTACCTGGCGGGGCTCGGCGTGGACGCGCTGTGGATCAATCCCTGGTTCCCCTCGCCGATGGTCGACGGCGGCTACGACGTCGCCGACGACAGGGCCATCGATCCTGTCTTCGGCACCATGTTCGACGCCCGTGCGATGATCGAGGAGATCCATGCGCTGGGCCTGCGCCTGGTGATCGACATCGTGCCCAATCACACATCCGCCCAGCACCCGTGGTTGCGCGAGGCGTTGGCCGGCAGCCCCGACTGCGTCGAGCGCGACCGCTACATCTTCAGGCCTGGCGTCGGCCCGGGAGGTGACGCCCCGCCCAACAACTGGCGCAGCGTCTTCGGTGGCTCCGCGTGGACCCGCATCGTCGAACCCGACGGCAGGGCCGGGACGTGGTACCTCCATCTGTTCGCGCCCGAGCAACCCGACCTCAACTGGGACAGCCCGCTGGTCCGCCGGGAGTTCGAGTCGATCCTGCGGTTCTGGTTCGATCTGGGCGTCGACGGGATCCGCATCGATGTCGCGCACGCGATGATCAAGGCCCCGGGCCTGCCCGACCTTGTCCCCTCGGACATCGAGCTCACCGCATCGGCCGCCCATCCCGGCCACCCCCTTTGGGACCGAGAAGGGGTCCACGAGATCTTCCGCGGCTGGCGCGCGGTGGCCGACTCCGATCCCGCACCCCGCGTGTTCCTCGCCGAGGCGTGCGTGGGCGCGTCCGAACGCCTGGCACGATACGTCCGGGCCGATGAACTGCACACCGCTTTCAACTTCGACTGTCTGACGGCCTCGTGGCGGGCGGATACTCTGCCTATCGCGATCGACAGCTCCCTTCGGCGATGGCGGCCGTCGGCGCCCCGGCGACCTGGGTGCTCTCCAACCACGATGTCGTGCGCCACCTCACCCGCTACGGCAGGGCGCAGTCCGACGGCCCGGTTCACACACTCGCCAACCACTCCCCGCCCGGTCCGGTCGACCTGGCGCTGGGTACGCGGCGTGCGCGGGCGGCCGTCCGGCTCATGCTGGCGCTCGCCCCGCCGTTCGGCTTCAGCCCCGACCACGCCCAGAAAGTCCCATGGCTGCCTCAACCGCCGCAGTGGAAGCAGCTCACCGCGCAGGCTCAGAAAGGCGACGAGCGGTCGATGCTCGAGCTCTATCGGAAGGCACTTCACATCCGGCGGGTCCACCCGGCGCTGGGAGAGGGAAGCCTCGGATTCCGATGCGTCGTCAACCTGGGCCAAGAGCCGGTTCGGCTGCCGGACCACCGGGAGGTGCTGCTGAGCAGTGTCCCCCTGGAGGCCGGGCTGCTGCCCGGCGACGCGGCAGTCTGGCTGGCCCGGTGACGACCCGTCTGTCCACGGCGCCGGATCTGCGACTGCGAACTGGCGGTCTTTCACTGCGCAATCATGGGGATCGGCCACCGAAGGCTGAGGATGGAGTGAATGAAGTGGTGGAGCGTTCGCTGCCCCGGGCACGGCCAGCTTTCCGGCTGGGCCGCGGATGAAGGCCTGGATGTGGCTGATCCTGCTGGCGCTGGCTTCCGCCGGCGCTTCTCTCCCCACTGCCTCGCCCGAGAGATCGGTCCGCAGCGTCACTACCGGGGCCTATATCCCCGACCCCGATGGGGATCCGGCGGGATGGCACGGTCAGCTGGACCAGTACGACGCTGCCGTGGGTCGGCGCCCCAGCACGGTGCAGTGGTACGTCCAGTGGGAGGGGCGGCAGCCGTTCCCGACCTCCGACGCCCTCTACGTCCGCTCGCGCGGGCAGACGCCGTTCATCACATGGGAGTCCTGGGACTCGAGCGGCGGTGTGAACCAGCCCGCCTACGCACTGTCGAAGATCCTCGCCGGGAAGTTCGACGCGTACATCGCGCAGTGGGCGATCGCCGCGAGAGCCTTCGGCACGACCGTCTACCTGCGATGGGGCGCGGAGATGAACGGGAACTGGAACCCGTGGGATCCAGGAGTCAACGGGAACACCACCGCGCAGTACGTCGCGGCGTGGAAGCACATCCGGACGGTCTTCACCGCGGCCGGCGCCACCAACGTGAAGTGGCTGTGGACCCCGATCAACCAGTACACCGACTCGACGCCCCTGTCCGAGGTCTACCCGGGGGACGAGTATGTGGACCTGGTGGGCGTCGACGGCTACAACTGGGGCACCTCCCGCAGCGGTCGCACCTGGCAGAGCTTCACCGAGGTCTTCAACCCCACCATCGCCACCATCCGCACCCTCACCGTGAAGCCGCTCTGGCTCACCGAGGTGGGCTGCACGGAGCTGGGCGGCGACAAGGCCGCCTGGATAACGGCGATGTTCGCCGCCGTCGCCGGCGACACGCGGATCGGCGGCCTGATGTGGTTCAACGCCGACAAGGAAACCGACTGGCGCGTCTGGTCCTCCCCCGCGGCCCTGAGCGCCTTCCGTACCGGCATCGCGTCCGCGCTCTATACCTCCGCATAGGGCGGGACGCATGCGCCGACCCGAGCTGCGCCCGGCTGCCGAGCACTTCGGCAGACCCACCGCAGCCCCGATCGGGGGACGGCTGCTGCTCTGTTCGGGTCAAGCACCACCCGGGCCGGGGCGACCCGGCGCCAGAATCCTGTACGTGAGGCCTTGAGGCTTCGGCCCGGCCGCTTGGCGTGGGATGTGGAGGAGTCACTGGTGAGCCGGTTCGGACCGACACGGGGACAGACGCGCAAGGAGGCGCGCGGGCCGGCGTTCGTACGCCAGCCCAGGAACCTGACCCGGGAGGGCCGCACCAAGCCCGGGCACATCCCGGACCTGCGCTACGCCGGGCCGGGACGCATCGTCGTGCTGGTACCGGCCCACAACGAGGAAGCGCTCATCGCCGAGACCCTGGAGTCCCTGGCGGCCCAGACCAGGCCGCCGGACGAGGTCATCGTGGTCGCCGACCGCTGCACCGACCAGACGGCTCGGATCAGCAGCGCCCACGGCGCCAAGGCCATCGAAACGGTCGGCAATACACAGGACAAGGCGGGCGCGCTCAACCAGGTCCTGGACCGGCTGCTGCCGCAGCTGAGCGACCACGACGCCGTCATGGTCATGGACTCCGACACCTCACTCTCCCCCCAGTTCATCGCCGAAGCGGCCCGGCGCCTGCGCCACCAGGAACCCGACCAGTCACCCATCGGTGGCGTCGGCGCCATCTTCTTCGGCTACCCCCTGCGCGGCCTGGTCTGCCACCTCCAGAACAACGAGTACGTGCGCTACGCCCGTGAACTCCACCGCCGCCACGGCCGCGCCGACGTCCTGACCGGCACCGCCTCCCTCTACCCCGTCCACGCCCTGCGCCACGTCCACCAGGCCCGCGCCCACGGCTCACTGCCCCGAGGCCGCGATGTCTACGACGTGGAGTCGCTGACCGAGGACAACGAACTCACCCTCGCACTCAAGCACCTCGGCTACCGCTGCGTGTCACCGTGCGCCGGCATCGTGGGCACCGAACTCATGCCCACCTGGTCCCGGCTGTACTACCAGCGGCTGCGCTGGCAACGGGGCGCCCTGGACAACCTCAAGGCCTACGGCACCACCCGGGTCACCCTGCCCTACATCTGCCGGCAACTGCTCACCTACCTCAGCGTGGCCTTCGTCCCCTTCTTCCTCACCGTCCTGCTCTACAACACCGTCACCAAGGGCTTCCCCGGGTGGCCATGGTTCTGGCTCGGGATCACCTCCATCGCCGCCTTCGAACGCATCTGGGCCGCCAAACGCGGCGGATGGAAGGCCCTGCTCCTGGCCGTCATGATCGTGCCCGAGGTCCTCTTCGACCAGTTCCTCAACGTGATCTACGCCAAAGCCCTCATCGACATACTGACCGGTACCGGCGCCACCTGGGAACGCACGCACAGCCGAACCCTCCGCCTGCGCGCGGCGGCCACCACAACAGCAGGCTTCACCCTCCTACTCGCCGCCGTCGTAGGCCTGGCCCTTGCCTGCATCGCCCTCGGCATCGCCTGGACCCTCATCGCGGCCTTCGTACTGTGCGGCGTCGCCGCGGCCACCATCCGCCTCAGCCGCCTCCACCCCCTCGGGCTGCTCCTGTCCCTACCCAGCGGCGAACAACCGCACGGCGAAATCCCGCCCTGGCGTCAGTGAGAAGGCCTCAGTTCACAGGTGCGGGGGGCGTGCAGGCCGTCCGTCAGATAGACCCCCCACTGCTGCCATCCTGAGGATTGCCCCACGACCACAGTCCGCGGCGTGACGGGCCGTCATCCGGCCGACGGGGGCCGCCCGCTCGGTGGCCGCCGCGCTCGACCACTCGTACTCGTACACCTGCGGCATAGCGTCGACCCCGGTGGCTTCCGGCATTGTCGGGCCGATCTCGGACCACCCGACCAGCTCATCCCCACCCCGCACATGCCGTCCCGTAGCCGACCAGCTCGGCAGCCGTCCGGGGCCGGACCCCGTCACCTGCAGTCCGGAGCCGGTCGCCGATTCCTGGTCGTCCGCACCTCATGCCCCTTGGGAGGGCCAAGGACACCTCCGACCGAAGGTGGTCTTCACAGCGCGACACGCCGCAATATCGCGGGGCGCCAGCGTCTCTGATCGGGCATCAGCAGCCAATCAGGAGAAGTTTGGCGCTGACGTCCACGGCCGCGACTGCACGGGGAGCGGCTGGCGCTACGTCGCAGGTTTGGTGGTGGCGGTCAGTCCGGTGAGGAGGATGTCGAGGCCGCGTTCGAGTTCGGTCGCGCCGTCGTAGGAGGCCAGGACGGTGGCGAGGCCGCGGAGCTGGGGGAATTCGCGGATCGGCAGGTGGTGGAGGCCCAGGCGGAGCAGGTCGTCTGTTTCGTCGGGGTTTTCGACGAGTTCCTGGAGTTCGTTGAGGATGTGTCCATGCAGGAAGCCGAACAGGGCGCGGTAGATGTGCAGGGCGTCGGCGCCGCTGAAGCCGGCGCGGGTGAGCAGGGCCAGGACGTCCTCCAGCGGGCGCAAGGTGCCGTGCGGGCGCAGTGCGAGTGGTGTGGCCAGTGGGCGGGTGACCAGCAGGGGTACCACGTGCGGGTGGGCCAGGGCGACGCGGCGGAACCGGTGAGCCACGGCGCGTAGTTGGGCCATCCAGTCGGGGTCGGTGGGATCCACGGTGAGCTCGGCCATGACGGTTTCGGCGACGCCGTCGAGCAGGGCGGCCTTGTTGTCCGCGTGGCGGTACAGGCTCATCGGGTCGCGGCCCAGCGCTCTGGCCAGGGCGCGCATGGACAGCTTCTCGACGCCGTCGCGGTCGACGATCTCCAGGGCACAGGCCAGCATCCGCTCCCGGGTGAGCTTGCCGTCCGGGTGCGCCCTTTCTTCCTCCCGGAGCGTGTGACGGACCAAGGACGCATCCATGCCAAGCACCTTCTCTCTCGCCACGCCGGGCCCGCCATCGGGTGGAGGACCCGTGCCACCTGCAAACCCGTAGACCTACGGTGTAGACACCAGTCTAGCCAAGGAGTTCACTGTAGATATACGGCGTATGTCCTTTTTAGGAGGAAACGTCATGATCATTATCCTCGGACTCATCATCCTGGTCGTCGCGGCCGTCGTGGCCGTCGCGGGATTCTTCAGCAACACCGGCAGCGCACACGCCCTCAACGGCGCGTTCTCGGTCTTCGGCCACCACATGAACGGCTCCACCGGAACGCTGTTCCTGTTCGGCATCATCGTCGGCGCCGCCGCCATGCTGGGTCTGGGCCTGCTGCTGACCGGCGCCCGCCGCACCTCCCGCCGGGGACTTGTCGCCCGCCGCGACCTGCGGCACTCCCGCCGCGAGACCGCAGCCGTCGACAAGGACCGCGACGCCCTGGCCGGGCAGCGCGACACGGCGCGTGCGAAGACGGCAAGCGTCACCCAGGAACACGACGACCTGGCCCGGCAGCGGGACGACCTCGCCGAACAGCGCGAGGACCTGCTCGACCGGGACCCACGGATGCGCGCCACGCCGACCGGTGCACGCGCAGCGCCGGACGGCGAGGCAGCGGGCGGTGACCCGGCCCCCTTCGGGTGAGAAGCAGCCCCGCAAGGAAAACCCGGTCGGTAGTCGCCCGGCACCCCTGACGATCACCAGTCCAGCGAAGGGAAGCAGTCATGAGCATCGGCAAGAAGGCCGCGCACAAGGCCGAAACGGTCAAGGGCGGCATGAAGAAGGCCGCTGGCCGCGCCACCGGCGACCGGCCCCTTGAAGCCGAAGGCCGCGCCGACCAGGCCAAGGGCGACGTCAAGCAGGCCGGAGCCAAGGTCAAGGACGCCTTCAAGCACTGACCCAGGCGTCCGGTCAACAACCTGCCGCGCCGTCACTTGCCAGGCAGGGCACCACTCCAGCCGCGCTGCCGCCGGGGGCTGGCCCCCGGCGGCAGCCACATCGCGAAAGGGAATCACCGCATGACCGACATCTGGGGCTACCGCCCCACCGCCCAGTACACCACCGGCACCGACCTGACCGGCTACCAGGTCGACGCGATCGACCGCCGCATCGGGAAGGTCGACGACGCCGCCGACGACGTCGGCTCCGCGTTCATCGTCGTCAACTGCAAGCCGTGCCTCTTCGGCAAACACGTGATGCTGCCCGCCGGCACCGTCACCCTCGTCGACGCCGGCCAGGAGACCATCCGCGTCGCCCTCACCAGGGACCAGATCAAGAACGCACCTGAGTACGACCCCGACGCCCACCGCGACGACACCGGCTACCGCGCCACCATCGGCACCTACTACGCACCCCGCTGAACAGCCCAGCCAGGCACGCGGGCATGGACGACACCCCCGCGCCGGACAACCCGAGCGCGCACCGACCCGCCCACCCCGTCCCCCTCCGGGACCTGAGACCGCGCCTCCGCACAACTTAGGGAAAGGAGGTGTTCCCCATGGTTCTCCTGATCGTTGTCCTTCTCCTGGCACTGGTTCTGGGCGGCGCCGGGTTCGCCCTGCATGCCCTGTGGTGGATCGCGCTGGTCGTCCTGGCCCTGTGGCTGCTCGGCTTCGTCTTCCGCGGCGAGCGCGCCGGCGCGGGCGGCCGCGGCCGCTGGTACCGCTGGTAGCCGCAGCAGGCAGACAACGTGACAACCCGCCGGTCAAGCCCGGCACCGCATGGCGCCCGGGCTTGACCGGGAGCGTGACAACAGAACCTTCTCGCCCTGCACGCGGCCGTGCAGGGCGGCAGCCGTGCCGAGCAGGCCGCCGCTGCCAAGGTCGCTACTGACGCCGTTGAGGAAGGACCCGAGGCCGTTGTAGGCCGCTCTGACAGGGGTGAGGAGGCCGCGGGTGTGCGGGGTGGCAGCGGCGGCGCGCGGTGCGGGGCGGGTGGCCGCGGTGGCCGCGGGGGCGGTGGCGAGGAGGGCGCCGAGCAGGGCGGCGGTGGCGGCGGCGCGCGTGAGGGTGGTGGTCATGCCCGGTCGGATATCCAGGGCCAGGCGCGGTCACGCCGCCGGGCGGGCGGCGTCACCCTCCGGTGCGGTGCGGAGCGTCCGGACGGCCGCCCCAGGTGGCACAGGATAACGACAAGGCTCCCGTGCCGCGTCGGCGACGGCCGAGGAGATCCGCGGCCAACCAAGGAGCGGGCGCGCCCTCCACCGTCTCTCTGACCCGGCCGAGGCAGCCGATCCCGCCCTTTCCGTCACCGAGCCATGGCCCGCCGCCCGTTGGCCGCCTTGATGAGAGCGGTGTTTCATAGGCGTATGGCCCGGTTCTGGGGCCGTTCCCGGGCCCCCACAGGCCCCGGTTCCACCGATGGGGACCGGGGCGGCCCGCGCCCGGAGCGGGATCAGCAAAGTGACCGGCGCCCGGACCGGCAGCTTCCGCCTGAGCGTCGCCGGGCGATCCTCGGCATGCGCAGCGTCGCCGGACAGGTTTTCATCCTCCAGGTCGTGATCATCCTGGTGCTGGTGCTGGCCGCAGGCATCGAGGTCTTCGTCCAAGCCCAGCACGACACCACGGTGGAGGCCAGGAACCGGTCGCTCGCGGTGGCCCAGACGTTCGCCAACGCCCCCGGAACCGTGGCCGCGATGGAGTCGGCCCACCCGACCGCGCTGCTCCAGCCGCGCGCCGAGGCCACCCGCCTGGCGACCGGCGTGGACTTCGTCGTGGTCACTGACGACCACGGAATCCGCTACACCCACCCCATTCCCAACCGGATCGGCAAGAAGTTCGTCGGCGACATCGGCCCCGCGCTCGCCGGGCAGACGGTCACCGAGACCATCCAGGGCACGATCGGCCCACTGGTGCAGGCGATCGTCCCCGTCTTCGACAGCCACCACCGGGTGATCGGCGTTGTCTCCGCGGGCATCACGCTCAAGAAGATCAGCAGCACCGCGCAGCACCGGCTGCCGGTCGTCTTCGGGGCGGGCGCCCTGGCTCTCGGGCTCGCCACCGCCGGGACCTGGCTGGTCGTACGGCGGCTGAGACGCCAGACCCACGGCCTCGGCCCGGCTGAGATGACCCGCATGTACGAGCACCACGACGCGGTACTGCACGCGGTGCGCGAGGGCGTCCTCATCATCGGTGACGACCGCCGCATGCTGCTCGCCAACGACGAGGCCTGCCGACTGCTCGACCTACCCCTCGGCGAGTACGGCCGTCGGCTCGTCACCGACCTGGGTCTGGACCACCACCTGACCGAGCTGCTGGACTCCGGGCACGCCGTCACCGACGAGGTGGTCAGCGCCGGCGAACGGCTGCTCGTGGTCAACATTCGGACCACCGGCCACGACGGCGGCCCATCCGGCGTCGTCGCCACGCTGCGCGACTCCACCGAGCTGCGCGCCCTGACCGGCAAAGCCGACCAGGCCCGCAAGCGCCTCAAGCTGCTCTACGAGGCCAGCGCCGCCATCGGCACCACGCTGGACGTGACCCGCACCGCGGAGGAACTGACCGAGGCGGCCGTCCCGAGATTCGCCGACTTCGTGACCGTCGATCTGGCGGAGCCGCTGCTGCGCGGGGACGAACCCACTCCTGGCCGGCCGACGGACCTGCGTCGCGCCGCCCTCCACGGCGTCCGGCCGGACACTCCGTTCTTCCCGGTCGGGACGTCCATCCCGTTGCCGTCCGGAACGCCGCACGCCCACGCCCTCGACGGGCACTCCGTCCTCGAGCCCGCTCTGTCCGACCCCGCGTCCAACTGGCGACTGACCGACCCGGAGCGGGCCGAGCTGATCCTAGAGCAGGGCGTCCACTCCTTGGTCACCGTGCCGCTGCTGGCCCGCGGCCTGCTGCTCGGCGTGGCCCACTTCTACCGATCGGAGAAACCCGAGCCGTTCGACGCCGACGACCTGTCGGTCGCCGAGGAGCTCGGGGCCCGCACCGCCGTGTGCATCGACAACGCCCGTCGCTTCACCCGCGAGCACCAGATGGCGGTCACCCTTCAGCAGAGCCTGCTCCCCGGAGGCCTGCCCGAGCAGAGCACCCTGGACGTGGCCTACCGCTACCTGCCGGCCGAGGCCGGCGTCGGCGGCGACTGGTTCGACGTCATCCCCCTGCCCGGCGTCCGGATCGCGCTGGTCGTCGGCGACGTGGTCGGCCACGGCCTGCACGCCGCGGCCACCATGGGCCGCCTGCGCACAGCCGTGCACAATTTCTCCACCCTGGACCTGCCGCCGGACGAGCTGCTCGGCCATCTCGACGTCCTGGTCAACCAGATCGACCAGGACAGCGCGGCCACCGACGGCGAGACCTCCATCACCGGAGCGACGTGCCTGTACGCGATCTACGACCCCGTCTCGCTGCGCTGCAGCATGGCCCGGGCCGGACACCTGCCGCCCGCGCTGGTGCACCCCGACGGGTCGGTCGAGTTCCCCGACCTGCCCGCCGGGCCGCCGCTCGGCCTGGTCGGCGCGCCCTTCGAGACGGCGGAGCTGGAGCTGCCCGAGGGTAGCCAACTCGTGCTCTACACCGACGGCCTGGTGGAGGACCGTGCACGGGACATCGACATCGGCCTCGACCTGCTGCGTACCGCGCTGGCCCGGCCGCACCGGACGCCGGAGGAGACCTGCCAGGCGGTGCTCGACGCGCTGCTCCCCAGCCGTCCCACCGATGACGTCGCCCTGCTGGTGGCCCGGACCCGGGCACTGCCGGCCGACCAGGTCGTGGCCTGGGACCTCCCGGCCGACCCGGCGGCCGTCGCCCGGCTCCGGGCGGACGTGACCGAGCAGCTGAGCGCCTGGCAACTGGACGAGCTGGCCTTCGCCACCGAACTGATCGTCAGCGAGCTTGCTACGAACGCCATCCGCTACGCGACGGAGCCGATCCGGGTACGCCTGCTGCGTGACCGGGCCCTCGTCTGCGAGGTCTTCGACGGCAGCAGCACCTCCCCACACCTGCGGTACGCAGCCACCAGCGACGAAGGCGGCCGGGGACTCTTCCTGGTCGCCCAGCTCTCCGAGCGCTGGGGCACCCGGTACACGGCCGACGGCAAGGTGGTCTGGGCCGAGCAGCCCCTGCCGTGATCCCGATAGTCACCGTGCCGCGCCGCCATCGGGCGGCGGCCACGCCCGGTCCCATCATCGCCGCGGAACGCAACCGGCTACGCGCCGAGCTGGCATGAGGAGAATGGGCCGGATCGCCGACCTGCTCGGCGAGAGCGGATCCTCGACGTCGTAAGGCGATGTCACGCTGACGCCGCACCGCCCGCGGTGACTACGCCTTGCCCGCGAGAACGATCTCCAGCTCTCCGTCGGCGTACTGGGTCCGGATCAGCTTTTTGTCGAACTTCCCAACGCTGGTCTTGGGCACCGCCGGAATCAGTGCCCAGCGCTCCGGCAGCTGCCAGGAGGCGACCCGCTCGGCGAGGAAGGCCCGCAGTGCGGCGAAGTCGACGGAGGCGCCGTCACGCAGCACCACGGTGGCCAGCGGACGCTCGCCCCACTTGTCGTCGGGTACCGCGACCACGGCGGCCTCGGCTACGTCGGGGTGGCCCATCAGGTGGTTCTCCAGCTCCTGGGAGGAGATCCACTCGCCGCCGGACTTGATCACGTCCTTGGCCCGGTCGGTCAGGGTCAGGTAGCCCTCGGGGGAAAGTGTGCCGACGTCCCCGGTACGCAGCCAGCCGTCCGGGGTGAACTTGTCGTCCGGGCGCTCAGGGTGCGCATCGGTGCCGTCGCCGATCGCGCCGCCGAAGTAGGCGCCTGCGATCCACGGGCCGCGGACCTCGAGTTCGCCGGCCGACCGGCCGTCGTGCGGGAGGAAGTCCCCGGCGAGGCCGGCCAACCGGGCCTCCACGGAGGCCGGGAAGCGGCCCTGGGTGATCCGATAGGGCTGCTCCTCCTCTGGGGTGAGGCCGGCCGGGGGGTGGGCGACCGAGCCCAGCGGGGAGGTCTCGGTCATGCCCCAGGCGTGAATCAGCTCGATACCGTGGCGTTCCTTGAAGGCGCGCATCAGGGCCGGCGGACAGGCCGAGCCGCCGATCACCACCCGTGTCAGTGAGGAGGTGTCGTACGAGCCGCGGTCCAGCTCGCCGAGCAGTCCGGTCCAGATGGTGGGGACCGCAGCGCTGAAGGTGGGGCGCTCGGCCGCGATCATCCGAGCGATCGCCTCGGGCTGGAGGAACCGGTCTGGCATCAGCAGGTTGGCGCCGGACATGAAGGCGGCCTGCGGGACGCCCCAGGCGTTGACATGGAACATCGGCACCACCGGGAGGATCCGGTCGCGGGTGCCGAAGCCGAAGCTCTCCACGGTGTTGACCTGAAGGCAGTGCAAATAGATGGAGCGGTGGCTGTAGGCGACGCCCTTGGGGTCTCCGGTGGTGCCGGAGGTGTAGCAGAGGGCGGCGGCGGCGCGCTCGTCGATCCCGGTGGCCCAGGGGAACTCGGTCGGCCGGTCCGCGATCAACTCCTCGTAGCCGTGGACGGTGCCGGTGAAGCCGGCGAGGGCGCTGCGGTCGCCGTCGCCGACCACGACGATGTGCCTGAGGGTGGTCTGGAGCAGCGGCAGAGTGGGGGCGAGCAGCGGCAGGACGCTGTCGTCGACCAGGATCACGTGATCGGCCGCGTGGTTGATGATGAAGGCCAACTGGTGGGTGGGCAGGCGCAGATTGAGGGTGTGCAGCACCGCACCCATGCCGGGCACCGCGAGATAGATCTCAAGGTGCTCGGTGTTGTTCCACATCAGGGTGGCGACCCGCTGGTCACCGCTCACGCCGAGCTCGTCCCGGAGCGCGTGCGCGAGCCGGGCGGCCCGTGCGCCGACGTCGGCATAGGCGCGGTGCCGAGCCGAGGTGCCGTTCCAGGTGGCGACGGTGGAGCGGCCGTGCTGGGTCGAACCGTGGACCAGAATCCGGCCGAGGGTGAGCGGTACGTCCTGCATCGTGCTGAGCATTCGGGTCCTCCCTGATGTGTCGGTTGCGCCCCGCGGCGCTGTTGCCGGTCATCCCGGGGCGGGGACGGCAAGGCCGCCGGGGCTTCCGCCCTCAGCCACCGGTGCCGCCGGGGAGCGGCACCCGGGTGCAGCGCCGGCGGCTGAGGACGCCGGCGTCCGCCGGGGAAGCGCGGTCGGGCAGGGCCTGGACGGTGGGCTTCCTGGCGGCGGCCGCCGCGTGCTCCTGTTCCGCGTGGCGGGGTCAGGAGGCGGTGGGCACCGCGCGGTTGTCGGCGGTGAACGGTCGTCCGCAGACGAGCTCGGACTCGCGCCCGTCCGGGCCCACCGGCACCTCGCCGAGCAGGGTGACCCGGTGCAGGCGCCGGTCCACCTCGAGGTGTTCCAGGTCGCGCGGGGCGAGGTGCGAGGTGACCCGGTTGTCCCAGAAGGCGACGTGCCCTGCCTCCCAGCGGAACCGCACCGTGTACTCGGGTCGGGTGATCTCGGCGAAGAGCAGGTCGAGGATGTGCTGGCTCTCGTTCGCGGAGACGTCGACGATGCTGCTGGTGAAGCCGGGGTTGACGAAGAGCGCGCGCTCCCCGGTCTCCGGGTGCACGCGCACCACCGGGTGGACCGCCACCAACAGATTCTCCTTGACGGCCCGGGTGAACTCGTTGTCGTTCTTGAACCCGTAGCTGCCGCCGTAGCGGTGCTCGGCGCGCAGGGTGTCGACGAACGCGCGGACCGGGGCGGACAGCCCCTGGTAGGCCGCGACCAGGTTGGTCCACTGGGTGTCGCCGCCGAAGTCGGGGACGACCTCGGCACGCAGGATGGAGCCCGCGGGCGGGTTCACCGCAGGGGTGACGTCGGTGTGCCAGCGGTACTCGTCCCGGAAGCCCTTGCCGAAGCGCTTCTCGAAGCGGGCCGGGTCCACAGTGAAGATCTCCGGGTGCTCCTCCGGCGGGGCATTGTCGTGCGGGTGGGCGAAGGTGAGCTCGCCGAAGCGACGGGCGAAGGCGATCTGGGAGGCGTGGTCCAGCGTCTGGCCGCGGAAGAAGATGACCTTGTGGCGGTGGAGGGCCTGCCGGATCTCCTCGACGGTTGCGGCGGACAGCGGTTGGGACAGGTCCGCGCCGTCGATGTCGGCGCCGATGTGTCCGGCGACCGGTCGGATGGTGAGGCTGCTCATGGTTACGGTGTCCTTTCTGTTGCGGTCGTGCTGGTGGGAAGCGGCCACGGATCGACATGGACGATGTTGAGCGGGGACTCGCCCGAGACGTCGACCCTGCACGGCAGTTGGCCGTCGGCCAGGATGTGGTCGGCCTGGAGTCGCGGTGCGCAGGGCACGTCCCGGTCCACGACGTTGGAGCGGGCCTCTCCTTGCAGCCGTCGACGCAGGAGGTGTTGATCCATGCGTCGGCCTGCCGGGTTCCGCAGCTCGCTTCGGTGACCGCTGGGTACAGTCTGGCCCAGAGGCACCGATTGATGGAAGTGGCCGCTAGCGACCGCAGCGATCGTCACTGTCGATCACCTGGCGACCCGTCGCGCAGGATGCATCGGACTGCCAGGGGCCCGGACGCACCAGGCACCCCCGACCGGCGGCCGGGGGTGCCTGGCATACGCGATGACGACCCGTGGTTCGTCCTGGGCCTGGACTCCGAGGACTGAAGCGTGCTCAGCTGGACGCCGCTGCGGACCGCTCGGTTGCGTCCCGCGTAGTGGCTGTCACGAAGTTCCGACCAGGGGCTGCAGCGCGAGCTGGCCGTGGAGACGCCTGGAACAGTTCAGGCGTTGGGCGCGAGGTCGGTACCCGCGCCCCGACGGCGCACCGAGACCAGGTCCGGACGTGCCTGACCCGGCGTCGGATCGGGCGCGCCGTCGCCGCACGGGGCGCAGCCGCCGTACCCGCCCGAACCGCACCCGGGCGATGCTGGTGCAGCCGCGCGGTGCTCGGGCAGCGTCGTGGTGCCCGCGCCCTCCACCTCGAAGCCCGCGTCCGCGATCATGTCGAGGTCGGCCCCGCCGGCCTGGCCCTCGCTGGTGAGGTAGTCGCCCAGGAAGATCGAGTTCGCCAACTGCAGTGCGAGCGGCTGCATCGAACGCAGATGGACCTCGCGACCGCCCGCGATGCGGACCTCCACGTCCGGGCACACGAACCGCACCATCGCCAGGATGCGCAGGCAGCGCTGCGGGGTGAGGTTCCACTCCTTCGCCAGCGGGGTGCCCTCGAACGGGATGAGGAAGTTGACCGGCACCGAGTCCGCGTCCAGGGCCCGCAGGGCGAAGACCACGTCGACGAGATCCTCGTCGGTCTCGCCCATGCCCGCGATGAGTCCGGAACAGGCGGACAGGCCGGCAGCCTGCGCCTGCTGCACCGTCTCGACCCGGTCCGCGTAGGTGTGCGTGGTCGTGATGTCCCCGTACGTGGCCTCCGAGGTGTTGAGGTTGTGGTTGTAGGCATCCGCGCCGGCCGCACGCAGCCGCTGCGCCTGGCCGTCGGAGAGCAGGCCGAGGCAGGCGCACACCTCCACGCCCTGGTTCTGCTCCTTGATCGCCTCGATGGTCTTCGAGACCCGGTCGACGTCCCGGTCAGTGGGGCCTCGCCCGCTCGCCACCAGACACACCCGCTTCGCGCCGCCGGCGACGCCGGCGGCCGCGGCCTGCGAGGCCTCGTCGGGCTTCAGCCAGGTGTACTTGAGGATGCCGGCCGTCGAGCCGAGGCGCTGCGAGCAGTACGAGCAGTCCTCGGGGCAGAGCCCGGACTTCAGGTTCACCAGGTAGTTGAGCTTCACCCGGCGCCCGAACCACCGGCGGCGCACCTTGCCGGCGGCGGCCACCACATCGAGCAGGTCGTCGTCGGAGGTCGCCAGGACGGCGAGCGCTTCTTCGCGGGTCGGCAGCTCGCGCCGCAGTCCCTTGGCGACGAGGGTGTCGAGCAGGTCCATCGGTCCTCTTCTCTGGAGTCCTCGCGCTCGGGCGGGAGGGGTATGACGTTGCGCGGCAGGTGTTCAGACGGCTCCCGCCTGGTCGATGCTCATGCCGGTGGTCTCGCGGGCGCGGAGCATGACAGGTCCCAGGCAGAGCAGAAAGACGGCGCCGACGATCCAGAACGGCGCGCCGTTCCCCCAGTGGGCCTGGACGTAGGGGACGGACCCGGCCACGACGACACCACCGAAGAGGCGGCCGATCGACTCCACCCATCCGGCTGCCGTTCCCCGTATGGAGGAGGGGAACTGCTCGGCCGTGAACAGCCGGGAGAAGGGCACCATGCCGGTGCTGAAGAACGCCGCGAGAAGCCCGAAGCAGACGCTCAGTGACGCGTTCGGTGACATCGCCAGCAGGCTGTAGCCGACGACGGAACCGAGGCTGAGGACCAGAAAGGTCTTCTTGCGCCCGATGCGGTCCGCCATGCGTCCCACCGTCAGCGCGCCGACCACCCCTGCGACGACGAGCGCGGCGGTGGCGAGCAGCGCTTGGTGGCTGGACAGTCCCATGCCCGCGTACAGCGTCGGCGCGTAGACGACCATCACGTAGCCGCTCGCGGTACCGCCGACGCAGATCAGCAGGGACAGCGCGAACCGACCCAGGAGTGGCCGGCGCAGCAGAGCCGTGGCCCGGTGGCCCGGTGCGGCGTGAGCCTCGTACTCGGTCTGCACGACATCGGTGATCCCGGGGTGCGCCAGGCCCTCCCCGTCCGCGAGTCCCGCCTCGCGTTCCATCCGCTCGACGAGAGCCTGAGCCTGTGCCGTCCGGCCGTTGAGCAGCTGCCAGCGGGGGCTCTCCGGCAGGTGGAGGTGGATGAAGGGGATCGCCACGGCGGGCAGGGCGCCGAGGAGGAACAGGATGCGCCAGGACCAGGTGAAGGACGTGTTGCCGATCACGGCGAGCGCGGCGAGCTCGGGGATGACGTAGCTCAGCGCGAGCACGGCGGAGGCGGTGGCGATCACCTTGGCGCGGGATCGTTTCCCCAACAACTCCGAGAGCAGCAGGTAGGGGATCGGGAAGACCGCGCCGAGTGCGAGGCCGCCCAAGGCACGCATCGCCATGATCCAGCCGGTGTCCGGGGAGACCGAGCAGGCTGCGGCGAAGAGCGAGAACGAGCTGATGCCGTAGAGCAGCACGGCCTTGCGTCCGTAGCGGTCCGCGAGACGGCCCGCGAGCGCCGCACCGACGAGAATGCCGAGGGTCGAGGCGATGCCCAGCTGGGCGGTGCTCTGCGAGGTCAGATGCCAGGGCCCTTTCACGATGAGCAGGACGGGGCCGATGATGCCGGCCTCGAACCCCTCCGCGACCCAGACGACGGTCAGCAGCACCGTGGTCAGCAGAGCTGTCCTCGTCACGGGGAGCCGGTCCAGGCGGGCGAGCAGGTCGGTGGTCGCCGCCGGGCCTGAAACGGCATGGGTTTCGCGCATGACGAACCTCCTGGGGGGTGAACAGGGTCGCCGGAGGTGAGGACCTCGCGGTGACCGAGACGAGACGTCAGCCGGCGTCGAGAACCATGACCATGTAGGCGGACATGACCATGCCGCCCGCCTGCACCAGACAGGTGCGGGCTCCGGGGACCTGACGTGCGCCGCATTCGCCGCGCAGCTGGCGGACCGCCTCGATCATCAACTGCATGCCGAACTGGCCGGAGTGGTTGAACGACAGCCCTCCGCCGGAGGTGTTCAGCGGGAACGCCCCGCCCGGGGCGATGCGCCCGCCGCCGACGAACGCGCCCGCGCCGCCGGGTTCGCAGAAGCCGAGTGCCTCCAGCGCGACGAGTACGTTGATGGTGAACGCGTCGTAGATCTGCACCAGGTCGAGGTCCTGGCGGTCGATCTGCGCCATGGTCAGCGCCTCGTCGGCGACCGTGCGCAGCGCGCCGTCGTCGAGCCAGTCGTCGGTGCCGAGCGGGGTCAGGTGGTGGCGGTAGGTGTCGCCGAAGCCGCGGATCGTCACGGGCCGGCGGGCCAGGTCGCGGGCACGTTCCGCGCTGGTGAGGATCATGGCACCGGCGCCGTCGTTGATCTGGCAGATGTCGAGCTTGCGCAGCGGGTCAGCGATCAGGGGCGAGGCGAGGTAGTCCTCCATGGTCAGCGGTGACTGCACCGCCGCGCTCGGGTTGAGCTGCGCCCAGCGGCGGGCGGCGAGGGCCACCTCGCCCAGGTGCTCGGGCGCGCCGCCGTAGCGGTGCTGGTAGAGCTGGGCCAGCATCGCGTAGTAGCCGACCGGGTTGAGCATCCCGTAGGGCAGGGCGAACTGGCCGATCGGTGACCGCGGGTCCTGGGCGTGTCCACCGCGGGCCCTGCTCCTGTCCAGGCGCTGGGTGCTGCCGTAGGTGACCAGGGCGACCTCGCAGAGCCCCGCCTCGATGGCGGCCATCGCGTGCACCAGGTGGGTGATGTTCGACTGGCCTCCGACGACGGTGTTGTCCGCGTAGCGCGGATGGATGCCGAGGTACTCGGCGACGAGCAGGGCGTTGGCGCGGTCGTCCCAGTGGGCGAAGACACCGTCGATGTCGGTCAGGCTGAGCCCGGCCTCGAGGACGGCGTCGCGGGCCGCGCGGCACTGCAGTGACAGCGCGGTGGCCCCGGCGGGGGCCTTGCCCAGTCCTGCCTCGCCGAGCCCGACGATGGCGTGGCGTCCGGAGAGCTTGGTCTTGTCCACTGCCATCCCTCAGACCGTCGCCGTGTCAGCGCCCGTGTCCGCGCTGGTGAGCCTGGCGCGGACGTCCTTCTTGAGGACCTTGCCGACCGCACTGCGCGGCAACGTCTGCCAGAACTCCACCTGCTTGGGGGTCTTGAGAGCGCCGAAGCGGGTCCGGCACAGCTGGACGATCTCCTCGGCCGTCGCCTGCGCTCCGGGCTTCAACTCGACCACGGCGGTCAGCCGCTCACCCCAGTCGGCGTCCGGCACCCCCACGACGGCACAGTCCTGTACCGCGGGGTGCGACCAGATCAACTGCTCGATCTCACTGGGGTAGATGTTGAACCCGCCCGAGATCACCATGTCCTTCTTGCGGTCGACGACGTAGAGGTAGCCGCTCTCGTCGAAGACCCCGATGTCACCGGTGTGGTGCCAGCCGAAGCGGTGGGCCTCGTCGTTCGCCTCGGGGTTGTTGAGGTATCCGGGAGAGACCAGCTCACCGCGGGCGACGATCTCACCGCGCTCGCCCGGCGCGACGATCGTGCCGTCGTCGTCCATGAGCACCACCTCGCAGGCACCGGTCGGCCGGCCGGCGGACTGCAGGTGCCTGACGGCCCGCGGATCGTCGCTGAGGTAGTGGTCCTTGCGGGAGAGGCAGGTGATCACTCCGGGCACTTCTGCCTGGCCGTAGAACTGGACGAAGACCTGACCCCAGAGCGCCAGTCCTTCCTTGAGCTTGTCGACCGACATGGGGGCCGCACCGTAGATCACGTACTCGAGCGAGGAGCAGTCGCGCGTGCGGGCGTCCGGGTGCGCCAGCAGCCGGTAGATCATCGTCGGCGGCAGGAAGACGTGCGTCACCCGCTCACGCTCGATCAGTTCCAGGATCACCGCCGGATCCGTCGACGGCGCCATCACGTTGCGCGTGCCGAAGGCCGACAGGCCCATCGCCGTGGCGCCGGCCGCATGCGTCAGCGGTGCCACCACCAGGTGCACCGGGTCCCGCTCGGGCGGGCAGAACTGGTTGGCGATCCGGTAGGCGGACAGCAGGCTGCGGTGGGTCTGCAGGATCGCCTTGGGGCGGCCGGTGGTGCCGCCGGAGGACTTGATCAGTGCGACGTCGTCGAGGCCTCGACGCGTCTCGCACCTCTGCCCGGCGTGGTCCCGTTGCCAGGCCTCGATGCTCGGCCCGGTCGTGTTCTGCCCGGTCGCGCCCTGCTCGTTCAGTGCGATGCACGTCTTGAGGGTGGGGACCTCGGCCTGGATGCGGTCGAGGTCCGGCAGGTACTGCTCGTGGTAGACCAGCGCCGACAACTCGGTGAAGCGCATGAACCAGATCAGGTCCTCGATCTGGTCGCGGGCGTTGAGCGGCACGTAGCTCGCGCCCGAGCGCAGCACCCCGAGCATCGCCACGAAAGCGCTGGGGTGGTTCGGCGAGAGGATGCCGACGCTGCCGCTGCCCAGACCTTCCTGGGTCAGGCCGTGCGCGATGGCGTGTGAGGCGACCACGACGTCGTGATAGCTGAGCTGCACTGCGTCGGACTGCAGGAAGGTGCGGTCAGGGAACCGGGAGGCTCCGGCGTCGAAGTAGTCGGTGATCATCGGTCTTCCAGGTGGGCCAGGGTGAATTGGGGAAGGACGCAGGTGCTGCTGATCCGTTCGAAGCGGACCTCGACGCGGGCCCCGATGCGCATCTGCTCGATCGGGCAGTCCACGAGGTCGGTCAGCATGCGCACCCCCTCGTCGAGGTCGATGACGGCCACGGCGTAGGGGACCTTGTCCGCCATCGAGGGGTGGGCCGGGATCCGGCAGACCGTATAGGTGTAGACGCGGCCGAGCCCCGCCGACTCGACCCACTCCAGGCGGTCCGAGAGGCAGGCCGTGCAGAAGGCGCGCGGGTAGAACTGATGACGCGCGCAGCTCTCGCAGCGCTGGATCACCAGGCGACCCTCGGCGGCCGCCTCCCAGTAGGGCCCGCTCTCGGCCGTCGGGGTCGGCTCGGGACGTGCGATGGGGTCAGTCATGGTCGCCGGCCCGTCCGTTGGCGCGGAACTCGACGCCGGGCGCGACCAGCCGGACCCTGCGCTTGCTCGGCATGCGGGCGAGACCCGCCACCAGTTCCACGATCGACTGCTGCACGCTGAAGGTGTCCTCGACCGGGACGAGTCCGTCGATCTTCTCGTCGCCGTACATGTAGCGCAGCAGCAACTGGTCGTCCGACTGGTTCCGGTAGCGGCTGCGCAGCGCCGGCAGGACCGGGTCCAGCGTCGGCGGGGTCTCGGCGACGTCCCGCGAGCCGTTGCCCAGCACACGGTCCTTGATGTCGGCGTCGATGGGCAGCGGCAGGTCGCCGTAGTATCCGCAGACGTACTTCTTCACCTCGTCCGGCACCACGGAGTAGCGCTCACCGTGCAGGACGTTCATCACGGCCTGGGCGGCGACGATGGCGGGGAAGGGGGTGGCCATCACCGGTGAGCCCAGCTCCTCGCGCACCCGGCCGATCTCCTCGATCACCGCCGGCAACCGGTCGGCGATGCCCGCCTGCTTCAGCTGCGCCTCGAGGTTCGTCATGGCACCGCCGGCGTACTGCGTCTGGTACAGCGAGGGGTCGAACTCGGCGGGGACTCCTACGGGATAGCCCAGGTCGGCGGCGAGCTTGCCGAGATAGTCGCCGACGTCGTCGAGCAGCCGGTCCTCGACGTTGACGTCGAACCCGAGGGCGCGCAGGTCGCGGGCGATCGACTGGGCGGACGGCAGCGAATTGCCGTTGGCCAGCGGGTCCACCGCCGTCATGATCTGGTCCGCGCCGTACACCGCGGCCTCGAGGGCGACCTGCGGGCCCGTCGCGGTCAGGCAGTGAGTGATCAGCTCCAGCCGCTTGTCACCGATCGCCGCTCGCAGCGCGGGCACCAGCGTCCGGGTTCGTTCGACGGTCAGGCTGCCGCCGGCGTCCCCCAGACAGACGGTGTCCACGTCGAAGCGGTCGATGACCTCACGGGCCTGGCGGACGTAGAAGTCGTCGTCGTAACCCGGCGCGAGGTTGAACACGAGTCCGACCAGCACCTTCGCCCCGAGCCGCTTCGCGACGCGGATGCCGGGGGCCACGTTGTCCCAGCAGTGCAGGGAGTCGAGCACTCCGAATTCACGGATGCCGTTGGCGGCCATCCGCTCGACGAAGAGTTCGTTGACGTCGTCCGGCTGCGGGAAGAAGCTCCGCATCAGGTTGCTGCGGATGGCACCGCGCAGGGGTGTCGAGGTGATCCGCTCCCGGAGCAGCCGCACCCGCTCGAAGGGGTCCTCGTTGAGGAAGAGGACGCCGGCGTCGAAGCCCACCAGTGCGAGGGCGTCGATGCTGTGGAATCCGGAGTCGTCGAGCTGTTTCGCGATGGGCAGCATGTGCTCGGTGCGCATCCGGGTCGCCCACAGGCACTGGTGGGCGTCCCGGAAGGTGCTGTCGACCAGGTCGATCGTCCGGCGCCGGCCGGTCCGGGCCGTCTCGGCTGCGACAAGAGAACGCAGATGACTGAGCATGACTTTCACGCTTCCTGTTGCAGGTGGACGCGGACGCCGGGTCCTTGCAGGCTCAGCACGGCGAAGCGGCCGGCACGCGTGACCAGGCCACGAACCAGGGATTCGTAGGGAGTGAGCGTCTCGTAGCCGAACGAGCCCGCCCCTGTTCTCGGCGTCCTCGGCGGCAGCGCGGAGGTCTCGACCCCGGCGATCCAGGCGAGCAGCGCCTCGGGTCCGTCGACGTCGGTGACCGCAGGCTCGGCGGCAGGCAGGACGCCGACCCGCCTGCGCAGATCCGCGCGCAGCTCGCCGTCCACGGTTCCGTACGCTCCCTGCAGCAACCGGCGTAGCACCGGCCGCAGGCTCTCGTACCGCGCGTCGCCGTCGAAGTGACTGATCGCCTGCTCGGCGATCGCGCGGGCGAACGGGGCCACCATCGGAGGTGACCCCATCTCTCGGCGCACGGCGGCGCACTCGGCGGCGAACTCGTGCAGCTCGGCCCAGCGCCCGCGGTCGCGCAGCGCCGCCAGGAAATCGACCGCGACCTCACCGGGCAACTCATGGGCGTAGGCGGCCAGGTCGAAGGCCCACGACGCCGCCTGGGGGAAACCCTCCTGGTCGGCGATCGCTGCCAGGATCGCGTCGGCCTCCAAGAGACTGCCGTGATCGGGCAGTTCCTGCATGGTGACCTGTTGCCGCAGACCGCGCAGCAGCGAAGGCAGCGACGGCAGCGAGGCGCCGTTGGCCAAGCACGGCAGGGCAGTGTCGAAGCCACTGACGCCGAGGCCGGCTGCTTCCAACGCCACGGCGGTTCCGAGCGCGGTATGACAGCGGGTGTGGAGATCGAGCGGCGTGGTTCCGAGCGCCTGGACCAGGGCCGGGACCAGCGTGCGCAGCCGATCCGGCGTCAGCACGCCGCTCTCGTCACGGAGCATCACCCGTGCCGCACCGCTTGCGGCGAGGGAGGCGGCCAGCTGCGCGTACGCCTCGTCGGGGCGGTCGTTGTCGGCCTGGTAGGGCAGGGCGGCGATCGCGACCAGACCTGCTGCCGAGGCCGACTTGAGCGCCGCATGCAGGCGGTCCGCGTCGAGCAGCGGATCGAGCAGGACGACCTGCTGCAGGCCCGCTCCCGCGAGCGTGGCCAACCAGCGGTCGATCACCTCGGGACCGAGGACGTCGGCGCCGGGTCGGCCGTGCCCGGTAAGCAGGTTGACGGTGGCGCGGAGCGGCACGGCTCCGAAGTGCCGCCGCGCGAGTTCCAAGCGGTGCAGCGGGTTCTCGCCGCGGGCGAGGCAGGCGTCCAGGACGGCGGGGCTGAGGATCTCGATCGCGGCGAGTCCCGAGACCGACAACCTGGCGGCCGGCGCGAGCATCATCGAGGTGTCCAGTGCCCCGCCCCACACGGCCGTCTGGCCGTCGGTCAGGCTGGTGTCGGTGAATGCGAGCTTGTACGTGGTCATGCCGGCGCTCCCGCCTCGGTGAGGGACTGACGGGTGTCCGAGCCCTGGCTGCGTGCGGGGAGGAACACGTCCTCGACCCAACGCGTCGTCACCGCCCCGTCGCAGAAGTCGGGGTGGGCCAGCACCGCTCGGTGGAACGGGGCCGTGGTCGTCGGGCCGTCGACCTTCAGCTCGGCCAGCAGGGTGCGCATCTTCTCGATCGCCTCGGCGCGCGTGGGGGCGTGCACGATGGCCTTGGCCAGCAGCGAGTCGTAGTAGGGGGAGACGGTGTATCCCGAGTAGCAGTGGGTGTCGACCCGGACGCCCTCGCCGCGCGGCGCGGACCAGTCGTTGACCAGGCCCGGGCTGGGGGCGAAGCCGCGCTCGGCGTCCTCGGCGTTGATCCGGCACTCGATGGAGTGGCCCTGCAGGACGATCTCGTCCTGGGTGAAGGAGAGCGGCAGGCCGCAGGCGACGCGAATCTGCTCGGCCACCAGGTCCCTTCCGCTGATCATCTCGGTCACCGGGTGCTCGACCTGGATGCGCGTGTTCATCTCCAGGAAGTAGAACTTCCCGTCACGGTCGTCGACGACGAACTCGACCGTGCCCGCGCCGACGTAGTCGACGTTCTTCGCCAGTCGGACCGCAGCCTCCCCCATGGCCTCACGGGCCTTCGACCCGAGCGCGGGCGAGGGCGCCTCCTCGATCAGCTTCTGGTGGCGCCGCTGCGTCGAGCACTCGCGCTCGCCCAGGTGCACCACGTTCCCGAACTGGTCGCCCATCACCTGGATCTCGATATGACGTGCCCGTTCGATGAACTTCTCGACGTAGAGCGTCGGGTCTCCGAAGGCGGACTGCGCCTCCGTGGACGCGGCCCGGAACGCCTGCGGGAACTCCTCGGCCGACCGGACGACGCGCATGCCGCGGCCGCCACCGCCGGCACTCGCCTTCACCAGGACCGGGAAACCGATCTCCACGGCGATCGGCAGGCCTTCCTCCGGGTCGGCGACGGCGCCCGAGCCGGGTACGCACGGAACCTTCGCCTTGGCGGCCAGGCCCACCGCGGTGATCTTGTCCCCCATGCTCTCGATGGCTTCGGGGGTCGGACCGATGAAGATCAGACCGGCCTCGCCGCAGGCGCGGGCGAACGCCGCGCGCTCGGACAGGAAGCCGTAGCCCGGGTGGACCGCGTCGCACCGGCTGTGCTTCGCGGCGTCGATCAGCACGTCGACGCGCAGGTAGCTCTGCGTCGGCTGGGGCGGCCCGATGACCACGGACTCGTCGGCCATGCGCGCCGCCAGGCTGTCGACGTCCGCCTCCGACACTCCGACGACGGTCTCGATGCCGAGCGACCGGCAGGCTCGGATGATGCGGACGGCGATCTCGCCGCGGTTGGCGACGAACAGCCTGCGGATGTCGTGGCGGACGACGGGGGCGTCGAGGATCATGCCGCGTCCTCCGCCTCGTCCGGCACGATGATCATCAGGATCTGGTCCTTGTCCACCGCTTGGGCGTGCTCGACGAGGATGCTGTGGACCCGACCGGTCACCGGTGCGGCAACCGAGTTGAACATCTTCATGACCTCGACCAGGCACATGGTGGTGCCTTCCGTGATCGACTCGCCGGCCTCCACGAAGGGCGGTTGGTCGGGTGCGGGTGTGCGGTAGAACGTCCCGGGCATGGGCGCCCGGATCGCGGTCATGCCGGCCGGGATCTCGACTCCCTGCGCGCCCACAGTCGCCGCGGGCCGCGCCGACGCCGCGACGGGACCCGTCGGTTCGGCGGGACCGGTGGGGGCGGCCGAGGAACCGGCCGCCTGCACCGGCGGCGCGATGGTCAGTGCCTCCAGCGGGGCCGCACCGGGCTTGCGGGCCTGCAGGACGAACTCTCCGATGCGGATCTCGAGCGATTCCAAGTGCTCTGCGCTGTCGAGAAGCTGGAGGATGCGCCGGACATCTGCGTGCTGCAGTGTCATGTTCCACTCCTTGTCATGTCCCACTCCTTGCGTTGCGCTTCCGCGACGGCGCGTTCGGTCAGGCCCGCATGGTGCGCGCAGGCGCCGCTGAGCAGCCCCGGCAGGAATCGGTGGACCTGCCGCACCCATGCGCACGGCAACAGGCGGATTTCGCGGGGATCTGATGTTCGGGGTTCCGAAGCGCTCTGCGGTCCGGAACGGGTTCGCTACAGGAAGGACCCGGGCACACAGGTCGCGGCGCAGCGCCTCGCAGTCGTCACGTTCCAAGTGCCGCTGCTGGTACGCGGCTTCACTTCCGCGCTCCACCAGGATCGGTTCCCAGCGGGCGGTGGGTCAGGCACACCCCAGGTCGACGCCACCTGCGCCTAACTGTGGGGTAACTGGCGCCGAGCAGATCGGGGAGCGTGTGCGGTCATCGGGAGGTTCTCCTGTCCGTGAGCGACGCCGACGCGCGAAGCGCTCCGGCCGGCAGAACTTCCTGCAGGTAGGCGCGGACTTCGTGGGTCGAGCGGGCGACCCGGACGCCGGCGTCGCGCAGCGCTGCGATCTTCTCCTGGACGGTCGCCCCGCCGGCATAGCGCGGGGCGTGCCCGAACGGCAGGGCATCCGGCAGGGAGTCGCCGGCGCGTCCTGCCACCATCGCGACCACGGGCACGTCGATCCGTCCGTCGGCCACGGCGGCCGCAAGGTCGAGCTCCTGCCGGCTGGCGGGTTCACCGAAGACCAGCACGGCCCGGGTCAGCGGGTCCTGGGCCACCAGCTCGACGCCTTCGGTGAGGGGCGTGCCGACCATCGGCACGCCGCCGATCGACACCTGCACGCTGGTGCCCCAGCCCCAGGTCCGCACGAACATCCCCAGCTCGGAGGCCATGCCACCGCTGCGCGAGACGATACCGACCGGACCGGGGGCGAATCGCTCCCATGGCTCATCGCCACCCGGGCAGCCGATCCGACCCACGCCCGGCACCACGATCCCCTGGGAGTTCGGCCCGATGACCCGGCAGTTGCCCCTACGGGCCACCTCCAGGACCCGCAGCCAGTGATGCTGCGGAATCTTCTCGGAGGCGACCACGACCAGTTCGAGCCCGGCCTGCGCCGCCTCCACGACCTCATCCGCTGCGGTCTGCGGCGGCGCGTAGCTCATCGCCACCCGTGCGCCGGTCGCCGCGACGGCCTGCGCGACCGTGTCGAAGACCGGCACGCCGTGTACCTCGGACCCTCCTCGGCCGGGGGTGACGCCGGCCGCCACGCGAACACCCGAGTCGAGCATCCAGCGGGTCTCCAGCCGGCCCTGCATGCCGGTGATGCCCTGCACGAGCAGCCCCGGACCGGATTCCAGAAGTCCTCGGATCATCGGGCGGACCCCTCCCATGCCCGGGGCGCTCGGCCCATTGCTGAGATCAGTAGGTCGCAGGCGTCTTCGAGCGACGCCTCGCGGTCGAGTACGAGTGCTCCCGGCAGGCGCGCCTTCAACATCCCCCGCGCCTCGGCCTCGTACGGCCCGGCCAACCGGACCACCGTCGGCACATGCCCCGCGTCGAATCCGGCCGCCTCGGCGGCCTCGATGAACTCCTGGGCCAGCTCGCGAGCGTCGACCAGGTTCAGCACGGCCGCGCCGAACAGCGCCCCGCGGATTCCGGGGACGGACAGGGCGGAACGGAACAGCGCCTGCACCTTGGCACTCCCGGCACCCGGCGAGGCGTCGAGGTAGCAGGCCGGGAGAACGCCGTTGTCGTACAGGTAGTCCAATCCGACCAGACCCGCTCCTCCCCCGCTGACCAGATAGGCCACGTCCCCGTCGAGCTCGAAGAACGTCACGCCGGGACGGTGGGGCTCGGCGGCGTCCGCCTCCCGGACAGCGATCTCGCGCGGCGTGGGCGCCCGGTGCGGGGTGGTGCCGGGCTCGACCAGAACCGCCGGCCGCAATGCCCTGGCGGCCGCCCGGCCGTGCGGATCGAACTCGACGGCCGCGCCGACGGCGACCAGCCGCCGCGCGTCCCACCGAAAGGGGTTGACCTCGACGAGAACCGCTTCGGCAGCGCAGAAGGCGGCCCAGAGGATCCGCAGCGCGTGAGCGAGTGCCCTGCGCAGGCGCCGGTCCTTCACGTCGGCCTGGTTGAGCAGGGTGACGACCTCGCGGTCGTGCAGTCCCTCCGACAGGCGGACCCTGACCGCAGCCGCCTGACGCGCGTCGAATCCGACGCCACCGGTGACGCTCGCCCGCACGACGGCGCCGTACGAGACCTCGTCGAGAGCGACGGAGAGGTAACACTCGGCCCCCTCGACGTACTCGGCCACGAGAGCGGGCGCCCCACTGCGGAGAGTCGCGGCGACCGCAGCCGCCAGCTCGTCCCGGGACCGGCAGACGTGCACGAGACCGGCCAGTCCCTTGCCGCTGCCGGCGATGTCGGGCTTCACCACCCAAGGCGGCCCGAACGCGGACGCGTGCGGCGCCAGTTCCCGCTCATCTGTCACGACGACCAGTTCGGGCGTCGCGACGCCAAGCCGGCGCAGCCATGGCATCGTCGCGCTCTCGGTGGCACGGGGCATCTGGACTCCCTTCACGGTCGAGTGTCTTGGCGTTCACGCGGTGGACCGCTCGTGTCAGTCTGGAGCGGACCTCCGATTCACGGAAGTGGCCAGTGGTGACCACGGTGATTGCCATCATCGATCGCCCGGCTTATCGTCGGCGCATGAGATCGGAGCAGATGCGCTATCTGGAGGCGGCGATCCGCCTCGGTTCCCTGCGGAAGGCGGCCACGGAGGTGGGCATCGGGCAACCGACGCTCAGCCAGCAGATCCGACGCCTTGAGGAGGACCTCAACGTCAACCTGTTGATCCGCCGCGCCAACGGGGTTCTCCCCAGCGCCGAGGCCCGGATTCTGCTCCCGCACATACGGCAGGTCATCCAGGCCGACCGCGCCCTCCGGGAGGAGGCCGAGCTGATCAACGGACTGCGCAGCGGCTACGTCCGCCTGGGCGCGGTCACCACGGCGGGCCAGATCCTGCTGCCGGAAGTGGTCCCGCTCTACCGGAACTCGTTCCCCAACGTGCGCTTCTCCGTGTGGGAAGCCAGCTCCGCAGCCGTGCGCGAAAAGGTGACGAACGGCGAGCTCGACCTCGGACTGGTCGCGGGGCCCAGCGATCCCGACACCGACGCCGGCCTCGTCTCCACCGATCTGATCTCCGACGAGATCGTGCTGTGCGTACCCCGCGGCCACCCCTTGGCGGACAAGCCGACCGTGAGCGTCGCGGACCTGGAAGGCCAGTCCTGGGTGCTCCCCGCGCGAGGCTACTCCGCGCGGCAGCTGGCGGACTCCCTGTGCGCGGCCAGCGACCAGAACGTCGTCTACGAGACGACCAACCCGCACTCGACCCTGCTCATGGTCGCCGCACGCGTGGGCATCTCCCTGCTGTCCCGATCCGCTCTCCTCAGCCACCGCTCCGACGAGATCGTCACGCCGCCTACCGACTGGGACCCGCTGCGGCTGACCGTGTCCATGATCGCGCGCGCGGACATGCAACCGGGACCGGCGGTGCGAAAGCTCATCGAGGTACTGCGCAGGGTCAGTGCGGAGCGGTCGCAGGCCGCCCTTCGTCACACGACCGCGCCACCGGCCCGAACGCCGCACTGAATCCGCCGGCCGGACGCCTCCACCACACGTGACTCGCGACAACCACCGTGGCGCTATAGACCTGAAGAGCAAGGCTCCCAGCCGACCAACGGCGGAGAACCCGTGCCGCCAGGTCTGGAGGTGATCCCATGGCCGGGAGTGACCCGACCGCCTCCAGGAGTGATCTGGAGGCAGCACTGATCGACGTCCTCTTCACTCAGTCGCCCGTGGGACTGCATCTGCTGGACAGCGATCTGCACGTCGTACGCTTCAACACCGCCACGGCCCTGGCCCGGTCCGTGCCGCCCGAGGACATCCTCGGGCGCGCGTTCACCGAGACATACGGGCTCGTCGAACCCGACGAGATCGAAGCCCTCGTACGCGGGGTCCTCGCGAACGGCGTCCCGGCGATCGATCGCATCGTGCGGCTCCGTCCACAAGCCGCCCCTGAGCGCGAGCACCGATTCGCAGTCTCGGTCTTTCGCCTTCAGAACGACCAGGGGACGGTGCTCGGCCTGGCCGCGGCCGTGGTCGACGTCACCGAGCGCGAACGGGCGCGGGAACGCCTGAACCTGCTCGCCTCGGCGCGCGACAGCGTCGGCCGCACCCTCGACGTAGGGGTTACCTGCCAAGAACTCGCGGACACCGTGGTGCCGGACTTCGCGGACACCGCCGTGGTGGAGGTCGTGGACTCGGCAGTGCGCGGCGACGAACCGCCTCTCGCCCCGCTTTCGGCCGACACCCCACTGCGCCGCGCCGCATTCCGCAGCTGCGTCCCGGACGCACCGCAGGCGCACCCGGTCGGGCATACCCGCGACGTCCCCGGGCCCACGCCCTACACCGAGGCCCTGAGCGATCTGCGTCCCCGCGTGGTGCGTCTGGGCGACGACCTGCCGTGGCTGGCCGCCGACCCGATCCGGGCCCGGGCCATCCACGCCTCCGGTGCCCACACGCTGCTGATCACACCGATGACGCTGCGCGGTGCCGTGCTCGGACTGATCAGCCTCTACCGCGTCGGGCACGCGGACCCGTATGACGAGGACGACATCGGACTCGCGCTCGACCTGGCCAACCACACCGCCCTGTGCATCGACAACGCCCGCCGCTACACGCGGGAACACACCATCGCCACGGCGCTCGAGCCGCGCCTGCTGCCCGACCGTGCCCTCCCCCGGACTGCCCTGGAGGCCGCCGGCATGCCGCTCCCTTCCGAGGGCACCGTGGGGTGGTACGACACGATCGCCCTGCCCGGCGCCCGGACCGCCCTGGTCGTCGGCGAGATCGCGGGACAGGGTATCCACGTCACCGCAGCCGCAGGGCAACTGCGCACCGTTGTCCGCACCCTGGCCGCCTTCGACCTGGCACCCGACGAGCTCCTCGCCCGTCTGGACGACACCGCGACCCTCCTGGCCGCCGAACGCGCAGCGCTCCCGCCGGGCGACCCCCTGCATCACGAAGCTCTCGCAGCCACCTGCGCGTACACCATCTACGACCCCCTCTCCCTCACCTGCGCGGCCGCCAGCGCCGGCCACCCGGCCTTTGCCGTCACCCTCCCCGACGGGACCACCTGGGCCCCTGATATCCCGCCCGGTCCGCACCTGGGCGCCGTCGACAGGACACCGTTCGCCGCGAACACCTTCGAGATTCCCGAAGACAGCGTGCTGGTCATCGCGAGCCCCTCGACCGTGGGCGCGCCGCCCGTCGATCCCCGACTCCTCCAGAGCCCGCTGGCAGGCGCGGCCCAGCCCGTGGAAGAGCTCCGCGACGACATCGTGTCCACGCAGCTCGCCGCCGACAGCGGTCCGCGGTCCGCCGCAGTGCTTCTCGCCCGCACACGCGGCTTTCCTGCGGAGTGCGTCGCCTCCTGGCAGTTCGACGCCGACCTCACCGCCGCCGCAACCGCCCGACACCACGTTCGCGCCCAACTCGCCGTCTGGAACGTGGATGAGGAGACGGCGTTCAACACCGAACTGATCGTCAGCGAACTCGTCACGAACGCAGTCCGCCACGGCAACCCCCCGATGGAACTGCGCCTGATCCACGACCGCACCCTCACCTGCGAGGTGCGCGACGCCAGCCCTGCCGCACCCCACCTTCGCCACGCCGGCACGGTCGACGAAGGCGGTCGTGGGCTCTTCATCGTCGCCCAGCTCGCTCAGGTCTGGGGTACTCGCTACGCGGCCGACGGCAAGACCATCTGGACCGAGCAGGCGCTCACATGAAGTTCTCAACGATGACGAGGACGAGGAGGGTACGGGGCCGTGAACGCCTTCGACGCCGTCGAGTCCGATGTCGCTGGCGGGGAGGGGCGGAGGCCTCAACTGGCCGATCGGCACGGCCGTTCAGGCGCGTCCGGCGCCCCGGTACAGGTCGAGTTCGCCCGCGAGCTCGACCGCCAGGACGGTGGCGTGCTCGTCGACGTCCGCGGGCACGGGCGCGTCGATCCAGGTGACGCCGGGGACCTCGCCGAGTCCGCCCGTGACCCGGTGGCCGAGTTCGGCGCCCGTGCCAAGGACGCTCACCCGCTTGACGGCGGTGCGCAGGCCCTTGACGGCGATGTGGTCGCGCGGAGCGTCGTAGCAGATCAGGTACAGCGTCCGCCCGTCGGCGGACAGCGTGCTGGGACCGTAGTGGTGGCCCGGCGGCAGGCCTGCGCCGGTGCCGTGCACGGCGGTGTCGTGCCGGGCGATCCAAGCCCCCAGTCCCTCCAGCCGCTGGATCTGCTCGTCCGGGATGGTCCCGTCCTCCTTGGGTCCCACGTCCAGCAGCAGGTTGCCGCCCAGCGCGATGGTCTCCGTGAAGTAGCGGACCAGCTGGCGCACGCTCTTGTGCCGGTGGTCGGCGTGCTGGTAACCCCAGGAGTCATTGATCGTCAGGCAGAGCTCCCACGGACCGTCGGGGACCTGGATCGGGAGCCCCTGCTCGGGAGTGGCGTAGTCGCCGCGCGAGAGCATGCGCGCGTTGAGAACCGTGTCCGGGTTCTCGGCGAGGATCAGGTCGGCGAGCGCGTCGATGCCCCACTGCTGCTCGCTGCGCTCCCACTCGCCGTCGAACCAGAGCAGGTCGGGCCGGTAACGCTGCATCAGCTCGGCGACCTGGCCGTCGCGGTAGGCCAGGTAGCGCCGCCACGCGGCCGGGTCCTCACGGCCGTCGGCCGGTGCGACAAGCGGGTTGGTACGAAGGTCCTGGTTGGACGTCTCGGCGTGGACCACACTCGCGTAGTCGGGATGGTTCCAGTCGGAGTGGGAGTAGTACAGGCCCACCTTGAGTCCCTCGCCACGCAGGGCGTCGACGTAGCCGCGCAGCAGGTCGCGGCCCGCCGGGGTGCGCTTGGCGACATCGAGGTCGCCGTGCGCGGTGTCCCACAGCGCCACGCCGTCATGGTGACGCGCGGTCAGAACGGCGTAGCGGGCGCCGGCTCGGGCGAACAGGGCGGCCCAGGCGTCGGGGTCGTAGCGCGATGCGGTGAAGCCGTCCAGCTGGGCCAGGTACTTCTCCCGGCTGAGCTGGCCGCTGTACATGGCCCAGGACTCCGGGACGCCGTCGACGGCGTAGATCCCGTAGTGGATGAAGATGCCGAGCTTGGCATCGGTGAACCAGGGCTGCATGGGCATGAAGGAACTCCTCGATCGGGAGCCGGGTCGGAGAGGCCCCGGTCCTGCTGGTCGATGATGCTCACGCTAGGAGCAGGGAGTACCTGTTGGCGTGGGTCAGGTTCACCAAGTACTGGTATTTTCCCACCATGACCGAAAGCCCAGGGACAGTCCTGCTCCGGCTCGACACTCCCCCACGCGTGGCGCAGGTCGGCGTCGGCGTGCATGGCACCACGGTCGACCGCGAGGTGTTCCGGCTGCCCGACCTGTGGCAGTTGCACCTGTACCGCTACAGCGCCGAGTTGGTCGTCGACGGGATCGTGCACCTCGTCCGCCCCGGCTGCGTGAGCCTCGTCCCACCGGGAGCCGTCGTCGAGTTCCGCTACCGAGGGCGCTCAGAGCACCTCTACGCGCACTTCGAGCTCGCAGGCCCAGGGGCGCCTGTTCGCCTGCCCGTGGTCCAGGACGCCGCCGCTGACGCGCCAGGCCTGTCCGACACCCTGCTGCGAGCCGTTGCCGCCCACCCGCACACTCCGGCTCGCACGACGGCGGAGGTCTGGGCCGCGCTCTGGTCGGTCGCCGATCTGGCGGCTCCGCGCACCGACGGCCCGCACCCGGCCGTCGCCACCGCGCTGGCGCACATGGAGGCGCACCTCGCCCTCCCGCTCACCGTTCCCGAGATCGCGCGCGCCGCCGGGGTGTCGCACAACCACCTCACCCGGCTCTTCCGCAGCGAACGCGGCGACACCGTGGTCGGCTACCTGCGCCGACGCAGACTTGAGGTCGCACGCCACCTGCTGCGCAACTCCACTCTGCCGATCACAGCGGTCGCCGCGCACGTGGGCATCCCTGACCTCCAGGCCTTCAACAAGGCCTGCCGCCGCGAACTCGGCGCCCCGCCACGGGCGGTACGAGGCGAAGCCACCTCCCGGCCGCTTCCGTGAGCCGTCGGAGGCGGTCGACGAGCTCCGGCGGGGCCCCGGGGAACGAGGCACGGATCCGTTCGCGCCGCCGTGCTCAGGCGGGAGCGTCCCGGACACCGGCCCGGGAGGCAGCCCAACCGGCGGTCAGGCGCGCGGCCTGAGCGCGTAGGGCCCTCAACAGCCGCTCGGTGGTGGCGTTCGCGGTGCCGCCGAGGAGCGCCAGGGCGATCTGTCGGGACAGGCTCTGGTCGTGCGAGCTGGCGATGGGGCGGACCGCCAGGTCGCTGCGCTGTTCCCTGACGCCGAGCCGGCGGACGCCGTGGGCGCCATGGCCGCGGGAAACGCTCCTCTCCCCCGCCCTCACCCGGCGGCTGATCCAGGAGTTCTGCAGCCGACCCGCGCCCGGCACCCCGACCGGGGGTGGAGCGGGGCGGCTGAGCGAGCGCGATCTCGGCGTCGTCCGGCTCGTGGCGAAAGGACTGTCCGACACCAAGATCGCAGCCAGGGTCGAGGTCGGCACCGACGAGGGCGCGGAACCTCCTGTGTGACCAACCAGTGGTGACCCAACTCCACTGTGTGACCGTCCAGTTGTCCGCGTGCATGGGCGTTGCTTGAATCGAGCGGCCGTCGAGCCCGAAGGGGGATCCCCATGTCCGAGACGTCCCGACGTCGCCTCACCGCCACAACCGCGCTGGTCGCCGGCGCTCTACTCACACTCGCGGTTCCCGGTTCCGCGTACGCCAACTCTGTGAGCGTCACCGTCAAGACCCCCGGCGCCACCGCCGGGCCCACCGCTATCGATTCCTCGGTCTCCACCGACGCCGCCTGCGCGAGCGGCCTCGTCTCCGGCGGCGGGATCGACCAGGCCATCGGCACCGGCACCGGCACCGGCACCGGCGTGAACGGCAACCACGTGCTGGGCAGCGAGCCCAGCGCCGACGGCACGACCGAGTACACCGGCACGGCCGGCGTCGTCGGCACCGACGTGGCGTACTGGATCGCCAAGGGCGGCAGCGGAGGCCAGATCAACTCCTCCTTCTCCACCACGCCGTACGCGATGTGCCTGACCAGCACCCTGATCAACCACACCCAGGTGGTGATGAACAAGGTCAACGCGCCCACCACCGCGTCGACGGTGGGTCTGGTGACCGCGACCTGCCCGGTGAACACCGTGCTGCTCGGCGGTGGCGCGCTTGTGTCGCCCGCCAACACCGGCAACTTCAAGGTGATCGGCAGCTTCCCGACCTACAACAACAGCGCCCACGACTTCGGCAAGAAGGCCGCGGCCGACGGGGAAACCAACCCTGACTCGTGGAGCGCCGTCGGCTGGGACAACAGCAGCAACGCCGCCAACGAGACCTACGCGTACGCAATCTGCAGCGGGAGTGGCATCAACGTCAGCGGCGTCACCGTGAAGGTGCGCAACACCGAGGCGAGCGGCCCGAACACCGCGAGCACCGGCCAGAACGCGACGGCCACCTGCGGCGGCACGGACGGCAACCTGGTGAGCGGGGGTGCGGCCATCAGCGGTGGCAGCCCGACCACCGCCGACTTCACCGGGCCGGGCTCGTCCGGCGACCACCTGAACGGCGCCTTCCCCAGCGACTCCAGCGGCAACCCGGTGGCCGACGGGACCACCACGGCCGCGTCCTGGACCGCCTTCGCGCACACCGGCGGGATGGCGTCGACCAGCAACCACACCGACGCCTGGGCGCTGTGCGCCAACGACGGCGTCTGATCCATCCGCTGACGGCAGAGAGACCAACGCACATGAAGAACCGATCCCTGCGCTCCTCCCTCCTGGGCAAGGCGCTCGTCCCCGGCAGCGCCCTGGTCCTGGCCTTGTCCGGGGTCGCCGAGGCGCACACCGCGAGCGTCACTGTCGCCAGTCCGGGCCCGACGATCGGCCCCGGAACGCCGTTCACCGGCGTCTCCGCCCACGCCGACTGCCCGCAAGGGCTGGTCACCGGTGGCGGGGCCGACCAGGAGACGGGCGACAACCGGGCCGGCAACGGCAACCACATCATGGGTGTCTCCCCGAGCTCCGACGGCGCAACCGAGTACCTCGACACGGCCGGTGTCGTCGGCGCCGACGCCACCCACTGGCTCGCCTTCGGCGGCAGCGGCAGCAACTCCAGCCCCGCCTTCTCCACCACCCCGTACGCGATGTGCCTGACCAGCAACGGGATCCGGCACACGCTCGTGGTGATGAACAAGGCCGCCGGACCCAGCGTCGGGCAGACCGCGCAGCTCGTCGTCGCGACCTGCCCGGCCGGGACGCGGCTGCTCGGCGGCGGCGCGCGGGCGACCCCGGCGAGCGTCGGCAGCCTCAAGCCGATCGCGAGCTACCCCACCTTCGCCGACGCCGCCCACGACTTCGGCCAGAAGGCCGCGGCCGACGGCGAGACGAACCCCGACTCCTGGGCCGCCGTCGGCGGCATCGGCGGCGGGCGGAACGACGACAACACGACCTACGCCTACACGATCTGCACCGGCTTCGGCGTCGACGCCAAGCACGACACCACCACGGTCCACTTCCGCGAGACGGCGGGCCCGACCGTCGCCAGCACCAGCCAGAAGGTGACGACGGGCTGCACCGACGCCGACGGGGTGCTGGTCAGCGGCGGCGCGGCGGCCAGCGGCGGGTCGGTGACATCGACCGACTTCACCAAGGCCGGGTCGGGGGGCACGCACCTGATCGGCAGCTTCCCGAGCGACGCCGACGGCGTCGCGCTGGGCGACGGGACCGGCGATGCCGCGAGCTGGACCGCCGACATCCACGCCGGCGGCTCGCCCTCGCCGAACACCTTCTCCGACGCCTGGGCGCTCTGCCTCAACGTCCGCGACGGCCAGGGCCGTTAGCCCGGAGGGTGCCGGACCCGACGGCGGGCGTCACACGATGTGGCGTCCGCCGTCGACGGTGAGGACGTCGCCGGTGGTGCAGGCGGCGTCGACCAGCCCCGGGGCCACCGTGTGACGTTCACGCCCCGCCGTCACCCCTTCAGAGGTGGCGGTTCAGGTGGCGTAGACGGAGAAGCCGGAGGCCTGCCCCGCTGGCCAGCCGGTGTTGGCGGTGAAGAAGAGCCGCAGGTAGCGCGCCGTGGCTCCGCCCGGGTAGGTGATGGTCGCGGTGTTACCCGTGGCCGGGTCGAACAGGTAGCCCGCCGAGGTGACGACCGTGCTGAAGTTGGTCCCGTCCGTGCTGCCGAGCACGGTGACGGTCTGGGTGCGGGCGCCCCACGCGGTCGACGGAGGCAGGGTCAGCACGATCCTGCGCGTGGTCACCGCAGTGCCCAGATCGACCTGGAGCCACTGCGGGAACGCGTTGTCCACGCTCTCCCAGTAGGTCGTGGGGTCGCCGTCGACCGCGTTGGCGGCGACGTAGTTCTGGGTGTGACCGCTGTCGACGACAGACTGATGCAGCGCCAGGTCCGGATCGGGGGTCCCTCCGCCGGAGCCGGTCACCGGTTGCGTGGGACGGGTGGCGGTGAGCGCGATCTGGCCCTTGAGCATGGAGCCGCCGTCGGCGGTCAGCCGCAGGTAGTAGTCGGAGGAGCAGGCGGTGCCGTCCTCGTCCAGGGCCAGCAGACCCGATCCGGTGGGCACCCGGCTCTGGTTCTCGGCGGTCTCGGCGATCTGGTTGCCCTCGCCGAACTCGTCGAACATCGAGATGTAGACGCTCTGCACCCCGGCCCGGGTCATGTTGTAGAACTGCCGCCACATGAAGTCGCCGTGGGCCCGCTGGCGGGCCGAGAGGTCGCCCGGCAGCACGCAGGGCTGGTAGTCGATGCCGTTGGCGGCGCAGTCGGCCAGGTCCGGCACGGTGGCGTTGGTGTAGAAGTTGTCGGAGTCCGCGGCGGTACCGATCCGGCCGACCATCCACGGCGAGAGCATGTCGAAGGCGTGGTAGACGTCCAGATAGCCCGGCCGGGAGTCGCTGGTGCCCAGCCGCCACCAGGTCGGCACGCCGCCCATGACGTAGCAGCCCTGGGACTTGAACCAGCTGATGACGTCGCTGCAGGCGGCCGGATCCCAGGGGTGATTGGCGTCGTTGAAGCCGAACCCCCAGATGCCGACGACCGGTTGGCCGTTCTGACGGGCGTAGGCGGAGGACGCGGTGTGCGTGGACATGGTGTTCGTCCAGTCCGTCTTGATCTCGGACTGCATGTTCGTCCAGCCGCTCACGTCGTACATCACGTAGAACTTGACGCCGTGCGACTCGGCCGAGCTGCGGACGCGGGCGGTGATGGCGTTGCGGGTCGGCCCCTCGCTGCCGTTGGGGTCGAAGCGCTGCAACGCGGCGGTGTCACAGCCGTTCTGCTGCATCCACTGGAAGTGGGTGTCGATGGTCTGCTGGTCGTAGGAGGAGAAGAGGGTCGCCGGTGTGCCGTCGCCGAGGTTGGCGTAGCCGGTCTGGTAGGTGGCGGTGAAGGCACGCGAGTCGGGCCAGGCCTTGATGACGTTGTTGCTCGGCGAGGGCGCCTGGGACCAGTCCTGGCTCCAGTGCCACCAGGCGTCGATCGGCGCGCCGTCGCCGGGACAGGCGAACCAACCCTGGTAGCCGACGGTCACCTTGCCGACGACGTCACCGACGGGGCTCGCGGCCCGCGCCGTACCAGGCAGCGTGATCCCGCCGAGGGCGACGCCGGCGGCACCCGCGGAGAGGGTGGACAGGAAGGTGCGACGAGAGACTGCCATGGACCATCCCGGGGACAGGGCGGCCGATCCGGACGGGGTGGATCCCGGCCGCGTTCTGTGCGGGAGCGTATTGACGCGACGACATCAAAGCAAGACTTCGAACCACTTGCGCAAGAAATGACGTACAGCACGCAAAACTTGAGTTGGAGTCACCGCGACCGCACCACTCGGGTGCGTCCGACGCAGCGTGCCTGACGCGCGGCGTCGGCACCGGGAAGCGGTGCCGGGTGTCGGGCAGTCGTCGGAACTGGAGCGAGCGCCGCGGTTCGGCGAGGGCCCGCGGTGGGCCCTCGCCGAGGCGGCGCGCGCTACGGGATGATGACGGCCAGGCGCTGCACACCCGTTCCGTAGTTGATGTACAGCAGGGCGGTGGTTGCGGTTGCTGTGGAGGGGACGACCACGTCCAGGTTGTCCGGTCCCCACGCGGCATCCGACGCGAGGGCGGGGATGTCCCAGTACTCGAAGTTGCCGACGGTGATGCCCTGGGTGGCGGTGGTGTCGGCCAGTTCAGTCGCGGTGCTGGTCGAGGTCGCGTTGTTGGTGACCGTGAAGGGCAGCGTTGTGGTCGCCCCGCGGGTGACCTCGCAGGTGTTGGGCGGGGTGGCGCTGACGCTGAGCGGCCCGTGGCTGGCAGTGCCGGTCAGACCGCCCATCTCCGCGGAGAACGCGCCCAGCCAGCTGCACGCGCTCGCGTCAGTGGGTGTGTTGCCCCAGAGGACGGCGCCCTGGGTGTCGGCCTGCAACTGCTGGAACTCCACGTCCCAGTCCACGCCGCTGAGCCAGCTGGTGCTGCTGCCGTTGTCCCACTGGCCCTCGACGTAGGGGTAGATGGGCAGGCTGGAGTTGATCGCGTGGTCGTTGGTGACCGCGGCGCTCAGCTCGGAGGACCAGTCCGAGGTGGTGGCCCAGCGGTTGTACATGGAGGGGGCGAAGAAGTTGAGGTAGCCGCTGGCGTACAACTCGGCCGTGTAGGAGCTGTAGGCGCTGGACCAGTCGTAGGAGTACTCGCCGATCGGGGCGGACGGTTCGGCGTCGTGCGCCCAGGTGATCAGCTCCTTGAAGAGGGTGACTTCCTGGGCGGCCTGGGCGTCCGAGCCGGCGCTGACAGGGAGGATGTTCTCGAAGTCCAGGGTGATCGGCCCGGTCGAGCCGGACTTGTCGAGGCTGACGTATTCCTGCACCTTGGCCTCGAACGTGCTCTGCGAGGGCACGTTGCTGCAGCCGGTGGTGGAGCAGGACAGGCTCCAGTCGTCGTAGACGGTCGCGGCGTCGGTCACGCCGAACTGCTCCAGGTCGGCGTTGGGGGCGTTCTCGTTGGTGGAGTTGTACACAGTGAACGACGCCGCGTGGGCGGGGGTGGCCGCCGGCGCGAGGACCAGGGCCAACATCAGGACGATGAGCGTCGGAACGAACCGGTGGGTGAGGTGCACGCGCATAGTGACTCCCGTGTCACAGTAGGGGTGGCAGTGCTGGTCGTGACTCCTTTCGTTGCATGGCGCCCCGGGGCGGTGCTCGGAGCGCAGGGGCTGGCAGGTCAGCGGAGGTGGACGGTGACCGCCTGGGTGGTTCCGGTGAGGCCGGTCAGGTCGCCGAAGGTGAGTTGGAGGGTGCGGCCGGTGGTCGCGGCTGCTAGCGAGGCGGGCTGGGCGGTGACGGTGCGGACCGGGCGGTTCCAGGTGACGGTCAGTGCGGTGGCCTGCCGGGTGGGGTCGGAGACGCAGAGGGTGGCGGTGCCGTCGCGGTGCTCGCGGATCAGGACACTCGCCGGGGCGCTGGCGGTGAGCTCGCCGACGGTGCCTGC
>NZ_JBGCCL010000030.1:0-89120 GCF_041262505.1 Streptacidiphilus sp. MAP5-3 | reverse complement strand
CCGCCAACCAGCCGGACCCGAAAGCCCCCTGGCAGAACTCGGTACACCACAGAACTCACGAGGCGACGAACAACCTCAAGACCAGATCACTAGGCCTTCGCGAACGGCTCCACGCCCGGGGTGCGATCACGCTCCGAAAGTGCTGGTCACCCACCGTCGCGCGATCTGCGCGGTTCGCGTGGCGATGGCACAGTGGAACGGATTCGTATGAGTCCCGCCTTTCGAGGATTCGTGGAGGCACCCCATGCGTATCCAGCCCACGCGTATCCCGCCCATCATGCGTACCCGGCCCACGCGTATCCAGGCCACCCGGGTCCGGTTCTGCGGCCTCGCGCTCGCCGTCTCGACGGTGCTCGCGGCGCTCGCCGGATGCTCGGCCTCCTCCCAGGGCGCGCTCGGCATCGGTGACGCCGCGGCCGGAGCAACCCCGAGCCCCTCCCAGTCCCTGCCGGGCGCGGACTCGTTGCAGGCGGCACTGCTCAGCCCGGACGACCTCGGGGCGAACTTCTCCGTTGAGCCCAGCGACTCGTCGTCGCCGAGTCTCAACACGGGCAAGGGCTCCGGCTCCGGCAACGGCGCCACGGGCTGCAAGCAGCTCAGCAACCTGATCAACGGCTCGCCGCAGAACGGGGGTTCCAGCCCGAGTTCGAGCCCGACGTCGAGCCCCGGCAGCACGCCGGGCGCCAACCAGGGCGGCGAGGCTCAGGTGCTGCTCAACGGCGGTCAGGTCGGCCCGTTCGTCGGCGAGTTCCTCTCCGCGCGGCCCCAGCACGTGCTCGACACGACGTATCCGCAGGTCAAGAACGCGCTCTCGTCCTGCAAGAACCTCAATCTGTCCGCCGGCGGCACCACGATCGACTTCGCGCTCTCGCCGGTCGACTTCGGCAGCCCGGGCTCGGTCGCGCGGCGGATGGATGGCACCGTCCAAGGCGTCACCGTCAACGGCTACTTCGTGGTGGACCGGCTCAACTCCAATGTGGCGATGGTCTACCTCTACATCCAGGTCGGCGCCACCTCGTCTCAGTCCGCCTACGCGTACTACCAGATCGCCGTCTCCAAGGCGCAGGACGTGCTCGGCATCTCGACCTCGGCCGCAGCTTCCGTCTGAGACAGGAGATATGACGCTCTGTCAGATTCAGCTTCAGGACGTGGTCTTCCGCCGCACCGCCAGCGAGGCCACGCCGGACAGGGCGACCAGCAGCGCGACCGAGAGCAGCGCCACCGGAAGTCCCAGCCCCTGCGCCAGGAACCCGATGACCGGCGGTCCGGCGACCATGCCGCCGTAGCCGAGCATCGACGCGGTGGCCACGCCGCGCGGTCCGCGCAGGGCGCCCGCGCGGTCGATCGCCAGTGGGAAGATGTTGGACAACCCCAGCCCCACCAGCAGGAATCCGGCCAGTGCCAGCGGCAGTGTCGGACTCAGTGCCGCGGCGGTCATCCCGACGGTGGCGAGCGCCGCGCCGCCGACCAGCAGCCGGATCGGCCCGAACCGCTCCACCAGCCGGGTGCCGCTGAGGCGGCCGAGGGTCATCGTGGCCGAGTAGAGGGCGAATCCGGCGGCGGCCACGCCGGGAGCCGCGTGCAGGTCCTGGCGCAGGTGCAGCGCGCCCCAGTCGGCCATCGCGCCCTCGCCGTAGGCGTCGCAGAGCGCGACCACGCCCAGCAGTACCACCAGCAGGGCCACGCCGGATGCGGCCGAAGCGGTGTTCGCCGAGCTGGGCGGGGCGTCGTCTCGCCTCGCACGCGGGACCGGGTGGCGCAGCAGTGGGAGCGCCGCCCACGCCGTGGCCACCAGGCCGCCGACCGCGAGCAGGCCCAGGTACTGAGTGGCCGTCAGCACCGACGTCAGCAGCCCGCCGACGGTCGCGCCGACCAACCCGCCCAGGCTGTAGGCGGCGTGGAACGCGGGCATCACCGGACGCCGCGCGGCGGCCACGAAGTCGACGGCCGCGCTGTTGATCCCGACGTTCATCGCGCCGTACCCGGCGCCGAAGACCAGCAGAACCAGCCCCAGCGCGAGCACGGAGTGCGTCAGCGGCGGCAGCGCGACCGCCAGGCAGAGCAGCACGGACGCGGCCACCGTCACCGCGTGGTTGCCGAAGCGCACGCAGAGCCGTCCGATCGGCCCCATCACGGCCACGGCACCGGCCGACACGCAGAGCAGTGCCAGACCGAGCAGTGCGGGAGAGGCGTGGACCTGCGCCTTGATTTCGGGGATGCGCACGACCCAGCCGGCGAAGAGGAAGCCGTCCAGGGCGAAGAAGCCGGTCAGCGCCGTACGGGCGGCGGGCCAGCGGTGGACAGAGGAGGCAGGAGGGAGCGAAGCCGACTCTATTTTGTTCATCAGCGGCACAAATTCATAATAGAAGGGTGACGCAGACGCAGACAAGCCTGGAGCGCGGCCGGGCCGTGCTCGGTCCCGCGCTGGCCCTGATCCACACCGGCGGCGCACCGACCCGATCCGTGCTGACCGGGGCGCTCGGCGTCACCCGGACCACCGTGGGCGCGATCACCGCCGAGCTGGAGGCGCTGCGCCTGATCACCGTCGACGCGCGCCCGGCGGGCGGCGCGCGCGGCCGTCCCTCGCACCGGCTGGACGTCGACCCGCAGGGGCCCGTCGTCCTCGCCGCGCAGCTGCACACCGACGGCTTCACCCTGGCCCTCGCCGGTCTGGGCGGCCGGATCGGGCGGCCGCTGGACCTGCCGCTCCGCGGCAACGACCCGCGCGAGACGCTCCGCACCATGGCCGAGGAGGCCGCCCGGCTGATCGCCGCCAACCCCCGCCGCTGTGTCGGCGCGGGCCTGGCCGCGCCGACCCCCGTCACCGAGCCGGACCGACGCGCCGTCATCTCCGCCTGCCTGGGCTGGCCGACCGGCACGCCGATCGGCGCGCTGTGGGAGGAGGAACTCCGTGCCGCCGGGGTCGAGTTGCCGCCCGGCGTCGTACCGGCAGTCGCCAACGACGCCAACCTGGCCGCCCTGGCCGAGCACCGGCACGGCGCGGGCCGCGACGCACGCCACCTGCTCTACGTCACCTCCGGCCACCAGGGCGTCGGCGGCGCGTTGGTCGTCGACGGACGCCTCCACACCGGCAGCGCCGGACTGGCCCTGGAGATCGGGCAGTTGACGGTCGATCCGGACGGGCTCCGCTGCCGCTGCGGCCGACGCGGCTGCCTGGACGTCGAGGCCGGTCCACCCGCGCTGCTCGCCGCCTACGGGCTGCCGGCGGACGCGCCGCTCACCGAGGTCGACGCGATCCTGGCGGCCTCCCGCACGGGCGACCGGGCCGCGCGCGAGGCCGTCGAGCACGTCGCGGTACGGCTCGGACGCGGTATCGCCGCCGTGGTCGACGTGCTGAACCCCGACCGGGTCGTCCTGGGCGCCTTCCACAGCGCCCTGCTGGCGGGGGCGCCGGAGCTGCTCCCGGAGACGGTCGCGTCCCGCGCGCACTGGGGCGCCTACGGGCCCGTCCCGCTCCGCCCCGCCGAGCTGCCCCGGCCGGAGCTGGCCGGAGCGGCGGAACTGGCGTGGGAGCCCGTCCTCGCCGACCCGCAGCTGGTCGCCGGGTGACCACCCACAGGTGGATCCGCCGAGCCTGCCACGTACTCCCGGGGTAGCAGCACAACTGCCCGCCGCCGTACGACGCCTCGCGGCGCTCCGCGGAGGAGTCTCGTCAGTAGACCGACAGCGCGAGTCCGGCTGTCGAGCCAGGCCGCCGTGTGGAGGCCGACGACGAGATCGAGGAGCGCGTGATGAACACCTTCCTGGCTGACGGTTGGCACGGCGGACCCGGCCCGTGGATCCTGCTGATGCCGCTTGTGTGGATCGGCGCCATCGTGCTGGTGCGCCGGATCTTCTTCCGCGGGCGCGGGGGAGCGCCCTGGTTCGCGGCCGGTGGGCCGCGCCCGGGATGGCAGGCGGGACCCGGCCGTCCCGGCCGCCCCCAGGGCTGGACGGACACCCGCCAGGGCCCGGCCCCCTCGCCGCTCGAAACCCTGAACCGCCGCTACGCGGACGGTGAGATCGACGAGTTCGAGTACCGCCAGCGACTGGACGTCCTCAACGGCGAGGACAGCACGCCACAGCCGTAGGCGGGTCGACCGGACAGCCGAAGCCCTGCTCGCGGACCCGGGGTCGTCAGTCCGCGAGCACGGCCTCCAGCTCCAGCGGGTCGACGTCGAGCGCGAGCTCGACGGGCTGGAGCAGGGCGGGGGTCTGGAGGGGAGCGGTGGCGACGGTGAACCACACCGTCTTGCCGCTCTCGTCCGCCTGTGCGCCCCAGTCCTTGCAGAGCGCGGCCACGATCGCCAACCCACGCCCGCCCGCGTCCAGCGGGTCGGGCGTTCTGGCCTGCGGCAGCTCGGGGGATTCGTCGCGGACCTCGACGGTCAGCGCGTCCGCGTCGGAGCGCATCCGCAGGGTGCACGGCGCGGTGGGGCCGACGTGCTGGTGGACGTTGGCGAGCAGCTCGGTCAGGCCGAGCAGGGTCTGGTCGGTGACCGACGCGAGGTTCCAGTGACGCAGATGCGCTGTGACGATCCTGCGCACCACCCCGAACCGGCAGGGTTCGGCGGTGAGGCGCAGTTCGTAGTGGCGGTCGAGGTCCTCCATCGCGCTTTCGACTCCTTCCGCACAGGCGGCCGACGTGCCGACTTCGAAGAGTGAGCAATGCGAAGCAGTCAGTGATGAACCAAGAGTTTCCCGACTTGCCGGGTGGCGCAACTCGGGAGACGCGTCCATCCTGCCCCGGAAGTTCGCCGTGGGTAAGTGATCGGACGCGGAACGTTGCGGATCATGCGCCCGGGTAGGGGGAGATCCAAGGAAAAGTTGTGACCTGCGACACGTTACGATGCAGACGAGGCTGCGGTGACGCGGCGGCGACATTGCGCCGTTCGGCCTCGGGCAGTCGTTTCGAGCAACGAGCAAGGCAACGCGCAAGGCAGAGGTGGGCCGTCGTGAAGACCCTGGATGTGGACCGTAGCGACGGCGAGTACCGCTCCTGGCTCAAGGAGGCCGTCCGCAAGGTCAAGGCGGACGCCAACCGCTCCGCCGACACCCATCTGTTGCGCTTCCCGCTCCCGGAGGAGTGGGGCATCGACCTCTACCTCAAGGACGAGTCGACCCACCCGACCGGCAGCCTCAAGCACCGTCTGGCCCGCTCGCTCTTCCTGCACGCGCTCTGCAACGGCTGGATCCGTCCCGGGCGTCCGGTGGTCGAGGCGTCCAGCGGGTCGACCGCCATCTCCGAGGCGTACTTCTCGAAGCTGATCGGGGTGCCGTTCATCGCGGTCGTGCCGCGCACGACCAGCCAGGAGAAGATCAGCCTGATCGAGGCCCAGGGCGGCTCCTGCCACCTGGTCGACGACACCCGGACCCTCTACGAGGTCTCCGCCCGGCTGGCCGCCGAGGCGGGCGGGCACTACATGGACCAGTTCACCTACGCGGAGCGGGCCACCGACTGGCGCGGCAACAACAACATCGCCGAGTCGATCTACCACCAGATGGCCGAGGAGCGGTTCCCCGAGCCGAGTTGGATCGTCGCCACCGCCGGGACCGGCGGCACCTCGGCCACCCTCGCCCGCTACGTCCACTACATCCTGGCCGACACCCGGGTCTGCGTGGCCGACCCGGAGAACTCGGCGTTCTTCGACGGCTGGGTGAGCGGCGATCCGACGGTCACGTGCGACTGCGGCTCCCGGATCGAGGGCATCGGCCGACCTCGCGTCGAACCGAGCTTCGTGCCAGGCGCGATCGACCGGATGATGAAGGTCCCGGACGCGGCCACGGTCGCGGCGGTCCGGCTGCTCGACCAGCTCATGGGCCGCAAGCCCGGCGGCTCCACGGGCACCGGGGTGTGGAGCGCCCTGCGCATCGTGGCCGAGATGCGCGCCGCCGGGGAGCAGGGCAGCGTCGTCACCCTGATCTGCGACCCGGGCGACCGCTACCTCGACAAGTACTACTCCGACGCCTGGCTGGCCGAGCAGGGTCTCGACATCGCGCCGTACTTCGAGGTCCTGACGACCATGCTGAAGACGGGTGTGTGGACCGGGGAGTGACGTCGCGTCACATCCCGGCCCGGCGACCCGGGTCGTCAGGAGACCCGTGCTCTCCTGCCCGCGCGGGCGTCGAGCTTGTGCATCGCGGTGCGGACCGAGCGTTCGACCAGGGAGTGGGCGGCCTGTGTCGGGAGCTCGATCACGGCGTGGCCTTCGATCGCCATGGTGAAGCGCAGCAGCGTGCCGTCGCCGTCGGGGGTGAGCAGCCACTCCTCCAACCAGGCGTGCGCGCCCAGCAGATTGGTCTCCTCGATCCGGTAGACGAACCGCTGGGAGTCTTCCCAGACCAGGACGCTCTCCACGAAGCGCACCCCGCCGACGAGCTTGACCGCGCGGCCCGCTCCCACCCCGTACGGCGGCGGGCCGGTGTAGGAGGCGCGGCTGATCGCGCCGAACCAGCTCGGCCAGGTGGACGCGTCGTCGGTCAGCTCGCGGAAGACGGCCTCGGGACCGGAGGTCAGCCGCTCCTCGGTCACGATCCGTACCGGCGCGGACTCCAGGAACTCCGTCGTCACGGGACGAAGCCTGATTCCCATCGCAGTTCCCCTCTCGGATCGGCGGTGCGTCCGGTTGATTGTCGTTCAGGTGTGCAGCTGCGCAGTCTAGTTGACGCTGCGTCAAACGTTCCAGGGAGCAGGTGGCGTGGTTCTGGTCACCATGGCCACGGCCACGGCCACGGCCCTCACCCGGCGACGACCACTTCGCGGACCTGTTCGGCGACCACGCCGCGGATCTCCGGTGGCAGGCCGGCGTCGGTGACCAGGGTGTCCACCTCGGCCAGCGTGGCGAAGGTGGAGAGCCCTACCGTTCCCCACTTGGTGTGGTCGGCCACCGCGACCACCCGCCGCGCCGCCGCGACGAAGCTGCGATTGGTCTCCGCCTCCGCCAGGTTGGGCGTGGAAAGGCCCGCCTCCAGCGAGATGCCGTGGCAGCCGAGGAAGAGCAGGTCGAAGTGGAGCGAGCGGATCGCCCGGTCCGCGATCGGCCCGACCAGCGCGTCGGACGGCGTCCGTACCCCGCCGGTCAGCACCACCGTGGCGGGCTGCGCGGCTGCGCCGCCGGTACGGGCCGCGTGCTCGAAGACGTCGGCGACCCGCACCGAGTTGGTCACCACTGTCAGCCCGTCGATCCGCACCAGGCGGTGGGCGAGCGCGAAGGTGGTGGTGCCGCCGGAGAGCGCGACCGCGCTGCCGGGGGCGACCAGCCCGGCCGCGGCCTCGGCGATCTCCTCCTTGGCGCTGAGCTCGAGCGCCGACTTGGCCTCGAAGCCCGGCTCGTGGGTGCTCGCCTCCAACACCGGCACCGCGCCGCCGTGGACCTTCTCCAGCATGCCCTGCCGGGCCAGCGCGTCGAGGTCCCGGCGGACCGTCATGTCCGAGACGTTCAGCTTGCGGGTCAGCTCGTTGACCCGCACCCCGCCGCGGCGCCGCACCTCGTCCAGGATCAGCGCACGCCGCTGTTCGGCGAGCAGACTGCTGTTCTCGGCCACGCCGCTGCTGTCCCCTCGGGCTCGTTCCGGGCTCATTGTCGGTGTCCTGCGGTTGAATCCTTGCACGGCCGTGTGGTCCACGGCGTGAAAGTGCTGTACGGATCAACGCAAAGCGGCAGCATATCCGGTGGAGTCGGCGTCCAGTGGAACGGGGGACCGGGACGGTCCCCGCGCCGACGTGGGAGCAGGAGAGGACGGGGGACCGGATGACGGGGGACCGGAGAGGGCCGGGGAGGGGATCGATGGACGACGAGGCGGCGGGCCGGGCCGCCGGGCGTGGCGGCGTGATCCTGCCCAGACAACGCACGGACGGGCCGGGGCCCGGCTTCCGGGTGCCCGCGCTGCGGATGGAGCTGCTGGTGCACGGGGTCGGCGGCACCACGCCCGAGACGATGCTCGACGACCCGCACCTGAAGCAGGTGACCGGCGACACCGTCTCCGGCACCTACCGCCGTTGGCAGGACCAGGACGCCGAGCGCCGTCCCGCCGACTACCGGGGCGGCGCGGTGCTGGAGGCGTACTCCTGGGCCCGGCTCACCTCGGGTGCGGCCAGCCGCGCGTTCTGGCTGCTGCTCCTGCCCTTCATGTTCGTCAACCTCGCCCACTGGATGCGCCCGGCCGAGCCGGAGCAGGCCGGCGGTGCGGTCGGCGGCACGGGCACGGGCACGGCTGACGGTGCGGACAGCGGCACGGCTGACGGTGCGGTGGGCAGCCGCGACAGGGTGCTCTACGAGGCGCTGGTCCGGGTGATCGCCGGATCGCTCACCGTGCTGCTCACGGCCGCCGCCTGCGAGATCGCGCTGGACCTGCTGGCCTGGCAGTGCGCCGCCGACGGGCGCTGCGTGGCGCAGCACTCCTGGCTGGTCTTCGCGCTCGGCGGCCACGGCGGTTGGTGGGGCATGCCGGGTCGCCGCCTGGTGGTGGCCGCGCTGGTCCCGCTGGCGATGCTCGGCGTCCTCGGCCGGCTGTCCCGGATGACCTGGAGCAGCTACGAGGCGGTCCGTCCGATGGAGGCGGAGCGCGGCAACGGTCCTGAGCCGATCGAGATGGAGCGGGACGGCTTCTGGTTCGGGGAGGCCGCCGTCGGTCGACTGCGGGTGCTGCACCTGGCGGCCGGGCTGCTGACCGTCGCCTGGGCCGTGCTGGTGCCCGTCCTCGCCCACGACCTCCACGCGGGCAGCGCGGGTGGCTCGACGCAGTCCGGTGGTGTGCCCGCCTGGATCGGCTACGTGCTGCTGGCCGCGCTGGTCGGCCTCGGCGCGGTCCTGCTGGTCGCCCTGGCAGCCGGTGCGGGACACGAGACGCTGTCGCCGCGCACCCAACTCCGCGCGTCGCTTGCGGCGTTGGCCGCCGTCTACCTCTACGCGGCCTGGTCGCGGCCCGGTTGGGTTCCGACGGGCGAACTACCCGGCGTGCAGCGCGGACTGGCCGCACTCGTCGCCGCCCAGGTGGCGCTGGTGCTGGCACTGGGCGTCGTCGCCTGGCAGATGACGCACCGTCAGCCCTCACCCTCGCCGGTCGACCCCGATCTCACCGTCCCCGCACCGGACGGCTCCACGGTGCCGGACAGCGGCTTCGGCGGCCCCAACGGCGCGGCGCTGCACAACCTGACCGGACCGGTCACAGCGATGCTGGGCTGCGGCGTCGGCGGCCTCTTCACGGCGGGCGCCGCGCTCTTCACCGGGCAGCGGCTGGGCAGCGACCTGCAGGCTGCGCCGCTGCTGGTCTGGGCCGCGAGCGGGGCCACACTGCTGGTCCCGGTGCTGCTGGTGGTCGGCGCCCGCCTCGCCAGGCGGTTGATGCGCACCGCCGAGTCGCTGCGCCCCCAGGTCCTCGCGGCCTACGACGAGCCGGGGACGACGACCGACTCGGTGCGCACCGGCCAGATCGCCAAGGCGCTCTCCGGCGCCCGGCTGACCGAGTCCGCCGCCGGCCTGGTCGCGGCCTTCGCCGGGCTCGCCGGGCTGCTCTCGCTGGCCGCGCTCGTCGGCTCTCTCACCGTCGGACGCTCCCCGGAGGCGGTGACCGCCAAGGACGGGATGGTCCTCTCCCACCTCACCACCGTGCTGCAGAACCTGGGCGGTTGGCTGACCACCGTGCTGGTCCTCGGCCTGCTGGTGCTGGGGCTCAAGGCGTACGACTCGCTCACCACCCGGCGCAGCGTCGGCATCATCTGGGACATCGGCACGTTCTGGCCGCGCGCCGCGCATCCGCTGGCCCCGCCCTGCTACGCGGAGCGTGCCGTCCCGGACATCGAGGCACGCATCCGCGCCTGGCTGAAGCCCGATCCGGGACGGCGTCTGGTGCTGTCCGCGCATTCGCAGGGCACGGTGCTGGCGGCGGCCGCGCTGTGGCAGCTCGACCCGGACACCCGCTCCCGCATCGCCCTGCTGACCTACGGCTCGCCGCTGCGCCGCCTCTACGGCCGGTTCTTCCCGGCCTACATGGGCCCGACGATGCTGGCCCGGCTGGAGCGGGACGTGCCGCGCTGGGACAACCTGTTCCGGCTGACCGACCCGATCGGCGGCCCGGTCCGTGTCCCGACGCAGGCGCCGGAGACCAGCCCGGACCTCCCACCGTTCCCTGACCCGGTCTCCTTCGGCCGCAGCGAGGATCATCCGATCCTGGTCCCGATCCGGGCCCACTTCGACTACCGCGTGGACCCGCGCTTCATCGCTGCGCGCGACGAGCTCCTGCGCGCCCTTACGCACTGACGGTGCCTGTGTGGCGATGGGGAAGTTGCACTGTCCAGGGGCGCGGGGAACTGCGCGAGAACTACTGACATGCGGATGGCCCTGCGCGTTCGGGGCGCTACGTGGCCGGGTGGCTTGTCGCGCAGTTCCCCGCGCCTCTAGGCAGTGCAACCGCAGCCGGAGCGAAGCGCCCTACGGCAGATCCTCCGGGATCAGCAGTTGCAACTGCTCGGTCGTCGGGTCGGGGAGGTGGGCGACGCGGACCGCGTGGCGCTCGATCATCGTCTCGAAGACCTGACGGGCCGTGCGGCCGTTGCCGAAGCCGGGGCCCTTCGGCAACGTGTCGAAGTGCGCGAGCAGCGCCTCCGCCGTCGCCTCCGCCAGGTCGTACTCGTGCTCCTCGGCCTGGGCGCGGGCGATCTGCAGCAGCTCCTCTGCCGAGTAGTCCGGGAAGGTGATGGTCCGTGAGAACCGCGACGCGACGCCCGGGTTCGAACCCAGGAACCGCTCCATCTCGGTGGTGTAGCCGGCCACGATGACCACCACCTCGTCGCGGTGGTCCTCCATCAGCTTGACCAGCGTGTCGATCGCCTCGCGGCCGAAGTCGCGCCCGCCGTCCTCCGGGGCCAGCGCGTAGGCCTCGTCGATGAAGAGGACCCCGCCACGGGCGCGGTCGAAGGCCTCGGCGGTGCGCAGCGCGGTCGAGCCGATGTGCTCGCCGACCAGGTCCATCCGGGCCACCTCGACCAGATGGCCGCGCTGGAGCACGCCGAGGGAGGCGAGGATCTCGCCGTAGAGCCGGGCGACCGTGGTCTTTCCGGTACCGGGGGAGCCGGTGAAGACAAGATGGCGGCGGAGCGAGGGCGCCTTGAGGCCCGCCTGGCGGCGGCGACGGCCGACCGAGATCAGGTCGATCAGCGTCCGCACCTCCTGCTTGACGGTCGCCAGACCGACCAGCGCGTCCAGCTCCGCCAGCGCCTCGTCGGCCGGACGGCAGTCCGGGATCGGCGCGATCTGCCCGAGTGCCTCCGCGCGCTGCCGCGTGGTCTGCTGGGCCGCCGTCAGCCGCGCCTGCGTCGGCAGCGCCGTCGTCGCCAGGGGAGCGCCGGACGGGTCGGCGGGGACCGGCAGGCTACTGGCGGCGGGCGCGGGCGCGAGCGGCTTCGCGTCGTCGGAGACGCAGGCCTCCACCACCGGGCCGGGCTCGCTGAACTCGAAGCCGCCACGGGCGTTCTGCTCCGCGCGGCAGCGCGTCAGCACCGTCGCGCAGCCGTCGATCACATGGAAGCCGAAGCCCTTGCCGTGTACCGCCGTGCACTCCTCGAAGGTGCCCCGGCCGCCCGCCGAGACGTAGACCCCGGCCTCCCCGCTGCCGCGCAGCACGGTGTTGCGGACCACCGGGTCCGCGCCCTTGGTGACGATCACGGCCGTGGCCACGTCCGCGATCTCACAGCCCGTCAGCAACCCGATGCTGCCGTGGTCGCGGAACCAGACCCCCGTCGTCGCATCCTGCACCCGCAGCGCGTCGATCCGCACCTGGCCGCCCGCGCTGACCGAGACGGCCGTGCTGCGGACCTGGGCGATGGAACAGCCGACCGCCTCCGCGGTGGATCCCCGGTCCAGCACGAAGAGCGCGTCCGGCACGTCGTGGATCCGGCAGTCGGTCAGCGTCGCGCCCGCGCCGTCGATGACCCAGACCGCCGGGTAGTCGCCGGTGCTGTCGCGCAGTTCGCAGCTGGTCGCGGCGACCGTGGTGCCCGCGTCCCAGACCGAGAGGCCGTTGCGGCCGAAGGCACGGAGCTGACAGTCGGTCAGCGAGAGGTGCGAGCGCCCGCGCAGGTCGGCGGCGTTCTCCGGGACCTCGTGGATCCGGCAGCGTTCCAGCGTCAGCGTCGCCTGCCCGTCCAGGGTGAGGCCGTTGTCGCTGACCCGGGAGACGGTGCAGTCGGCCAGCAGTCCCTCGGCCAGGCTGTCGGCCTGCACGCCGTTGCCGTTGACCTCGGAGATCTCGCACTCGTCCAGCCGCGCCCGGCTGCCCTCACCGGTCAGCACCAGCCCTGCGCCGGTGCACTGGCGGATCCGGCACCGGGTCAGCTGCAGGCTGCCGCCGCTGCGGACCACCACGCCGGACTGGCCGGCGCTGTCCACCACGCAGTCCTCGACCACCGCCTCGGCGGCGTCCGAGACCCGCAGGCCCAGCCCGCCGGGGTTCTCCACGGTGGTCTGCCTGACCACCGGCCGCGCATCGCCCAGCACCTCGATGCCTACCGACGAGCGGGTCGAGATCCGGCACTCCGCCAACTCCGGTGCGCCCGCCGCCAGGAGCACCGCGGGTGCGGATCCGTCCTGACCCTCCAGCACCAGCCCGTGCACTGCCGCCGAGGCCGCCACCACCAGCGCGCTACCGGTCGGCGGCTCGATCCGCACCGTCCCCGGGCCCTCGGCGCTACGCAGCGTCACGGCCTTGTCGAGCACGACGGTCTCGCGGTAGACACCCGCGCCGAGGGCGATCGTGTCGCCGGGCTCGGCCGCCGCCAACGCGTCGGCCACGGTGGTGTACTCACCCGAGCGGCGACGCCAGCGCGAGGCGCCGTCCAGGGTCACCCGCACCACGCCTGCTCCCATGACGATCCGCTGCCCCCAGCTCTTCCGTTCTGCCGCGTCCGCCCACGGTACTGCGTCCGGCACCTGGTCCTGGCCCTCTTCCTGTGACAACGATGACAACGAGCGAGGCGACGTCGGGTGGTCGCTCGTAGGGATGATGATCTGGATGCGGCGTCAGTTTCCGCCGTTCGGACGGGATCCCGGGTCGCCGGGAGCGTGCCGCGCGCTCAGTCGGGGTGCGGCAGCGGACCGGCGTCGAGCACGGTGAGCTCGTCGCCGAGCCGCAGCGTGCCGTAGGGCGCGAGCGGCACCATGTGGATGCCGAAGGCGGCCTCCTTGCCGAAGCGGCGGCGCTTGCGCAGCGTCCGCAGTGGCTGCTGGCCGGTGAAGACCCCGGCCTCCTGGTCGACGGTGGTCATCACACACCGTCCGCACTGCTGGACGACCTCGAACTCGACCTCGCCGATGCGGATCCGGCGCCAGCCGGTCTCGGCCCAGGGCGCGCAGCCGTCCAGCACCAGGTTGGGGCGGAACCGGTCCATCGGGACGGGCACGGCCGCGACGGCGTCCGGCTGGTCCCGCGCGATCAGCCCGTCGAGGGCGTCGAGGGAGCCGGTGGTGGTCAGCAGGAGTGGGTACTGGTCCGCGAAGGTGGTGGTCGCCGGGGCCGGACGACGTTCCGGCAGGTCCAGGCGGGCGAGCCGCAGCTCGCGGCCGAGCAGTTTGCGGAAGAAGGCGGCGACCTCGGCGGAGTCGACGACCGGCGTGCTGAAGCCGTCGCCGAAGATCGAGACCTGCGTCAGCCCGGCAGCCGCGGGTGCGGGCACACGCAGCGGCGCGACGGCGTCCGGGTGCTCCACGGTCAGCGTGCCGTCCTCGGCAACGGACGCGTGGAACCGTGCCAGCCGCGGATCCTGGCGCTGCGTCAGCGTCTCGCCGTCCTCGCCGACCAGCATCCAACGACGGTCCCCGGCCAGCCCCCAGGGCTCGACTCGGCACGCGTCGACCGGAACGGCGTGGAACGACTTGACCGGATGTATTCGCAAGGCGGTGAGCTGGGCCATACCCCCAATGGTGCCAGCTCCCGACGTCCACCCGGGGTGCCGGTGGCCCGGACCCCGAGTGTCGCTCCCGTCCTTCGCCCTGCGGTGTCGCTCCGTGGTGCGGTGCTCAGCGACCGCGTTGCGGCGGGTAGCCGTATCCGGCGCCGCTCTGCTGCTGCGGGTAGCCGTAACCGGCGCCGGGCTGCTGCTGCGGGTAGCCGTAACCGCCGCCCGCCTGCGGCTGCGCGTACTGCGGCTGCCCCGGCTGGGGCTGGGCCTGCGGGTACCCGGAGCGCAGCGGCGTCACCGGCGCGACGGGCGTGCCGTGCGACGGCGTCATCTGCTGCCCGCCGAACTGCTGCCCGCCGAACTGCTGCTGGTTCCCGCCGTACGTCTGCCCGCCGGCGTACTGCGGCTGCTGCGGGATGTACGGCTGCGGGGCCGGGTAGTGCGCGGGCGTCGGAGTGGAAGGTGCATAGCTGGGACTGCTCGGCCCCGGCCCCAGCGCGAGCCGGGGCGTGGCGATGGCGGGCAGGTTGCCGCCCTGGCCGAAAGAGGACCCGTAGGACGACGAGCCGAAGCTGTCGTATGCGGCCGGCGGCAGCGCCGCAGGCACGTTGATCGGCGCGATCTGGGGGACGCCGCGTTCAGCCACGAGACTGTCGTAGATCGGGGTGTCCGAGGAGAAGGACGGAGCGTAGTAACCGACTCCGTCGTAGGAGCGGGAGGTCATGACGCATACGGTAAGCCCACAACGTGCCTGCTGAGGAGAGTGTCACGGCAGGTAGTTGTGGGGATTGCGCGGTGGCGGGCTCACAGGCTGGGTCGAAAGTGTGAAAATCGGTCAGATCACCTGCCTGGTGTAGCTGCGGGCGGGACCATTGTTGAGCCAATATTTACCGGACGGTCGCTCTCCACACCGCGCTCCGCGCTGTGCACCGTGCGGTCACCAGGCGTCAATCCCGCGTTGGCTGATGTCGCTGCGATGAGTTACTTGCGCTGTCCGGGGCGCGGGGGCTCTGCTGATGTGCGGCTCCGCCGCGTGGGCGCGACAAAGCGGGCCTGTGCTGCCGCAGTTCCCCGCGCCGCTGGAGTAGTGCAGCGGCCCGTCTGCAAAAGCGCTACTCGCCCGCCTTCGGCGGTTGGTTGTCGCGGCGGCGCAGGTAGCGTTCGAACTCGCGGGCGATCGCGTCGCCGGAGGCCTCGGGGAGGTCGACCGTGTCCCTGGCCTCCTCCAGCTGCTGGACGTACTCCGCGACCTCGCTGTCCTCCGCGGCCAGCTGGTCGACGCCCAGCTGCCATGCCCGTGCGTCGTCCGGGAGTTCGCCCAGCGGGACCCGGATGTCCAGCAGGTCCTCCAACTTGTTCAGCAGCGCCAGCGTCGCCTTCGGGTTCGGCGGCTGAGCCACGTAGTGGGGGACAGCCGCCCAGAACGTCGCCACCGGGATGCCCGCGTGGGCGCACGCCTCCTGCAGGACGCCGACGATGCCCGTCGGGCCCTCGTACCGGCTCTCCTCCAGCTCCAGCGAGGAGGCCACGTCAGGGTCGGAGGTGACGCCGCTGACCGGCACCGGCCGGGTGTGCGGGGTGTCGCCGAGGAGCGCGCCCAGGATGACGACCATCTCCACGCCGAGCTCGTGGGCGAAGCCCAACAGCTCCTGGCAGAAGCTGCGCCAGCGCATGCTCGGCTCGATGCCGCGGATGATCACCAGGTCGCGGGTCTTCGGCTCGGTCACCCGGACCACCGAGAGCCGGGTCGTGGGCCAGGTGATCCGGCGGACGCCCCCGTCCATCCAGATCGTGGGACGGTTCACCTGGAAGTCGTAGTAGTCCTCGGCGTCGAGCTCCGCGAAGACCTTCCCACCCCAGATCTCGTCCAGATGCGCGACAGCGGTGGAGGCGGCGTCCCCCGCATCGTTCCAGCCCTCGAACGCGGCCACCATGACCGGGTCGATGAGCTCGGGCATGTCCTCAAGCTCGATCACCCCGGGGCCTCCCTCCACTTGCCTGGTACGGGCCCGATTCAGCTCGTCCCACGGACTGTAAGTGCCCAGCGTACGGGCAACCATTCCTTTTACCCGATGTGCTTGCTCCGGGTGGTGTCCCGTCGTTTTCCGGACACCGCTGACCAGGGCCGCGGTGGCCGCCCGTGTCCCACCTGGCGGAATCCCTGAGCTCACCATGTGTCCCTGCAATAGGCTGGGCGCGTGCGCCCGCGTCCGTGTGGGCGCAAAGTCGACAGCCGTCGCACACAGGGAGCTCACCATGGCCGTTTTCGTCCCTCCTGCCGCCCAAGAGCGCGCCGACGCGCTGCGCGAGGCGCTCGCCACCAGGGTTGTGGTGGCCGACGGGGCCATGGGGACCATGCTCCAGGCGCAGAACCCCACCCTGGAGGATTTCCAGGGTCACGAGGGCTGCAACGAGGTGCTGAACGTCTCCCGCCCGGACATCGTCCGCTCGGTGCACGAGGCCTACTTCGGGGTCGGCGTCGACTGCGTGGAGACCAACACCTTCGGCACGAACCTGTCCGCCATGGGCGAGTACGACATCGCCGACCGCATCTTCGAGCTGGCCGAGTGCGGCGCGCGGATCGCGCGCGAGGCCGCGGACGAGTTCGCCGCGAAGGACGGCCGGCAGCGCTGGGTGCTCGGCTCGATCGGTCCCGGTACCAAGCTGCCGACCCTCGGCCACATGCCCTTCGAGGCGCTGCGCGAGGGCTTCCGGCAGAACGCGGCCGGTCTGATCGCCGGTGGCGCGGACGCGTTGCTGGTGGAGACGGCGCAGGACCTGCTCCAGGTCAAGGCCGCGGTGCTGGGCATCAAGCAGGCGCAGGCCGACGCCGGGATCAGCCTGCCGATCCTTGCCCAGGTGACCATGGAGACCACCGGCACCATGCTGCTGGGCTCCGAGATCGGCGCGGCGCTGACCGCGTTGGAGCCGCTGGGCGTCGACTACGTCGGCATGAACTGCGCCACCGGCCCGGCCGAGATGAGCGAGCACCTGCGCTACCTGGCCCGGCACGCCAAGGTCGGGCTCTCCTGTATGCCGAACGCCGGTCTGCCGGTGCTGGGCAAGGACGGCGCGGTCTTCCCGCTCTCGCCCGAGGAGCTGGCCGACGCCCACGACGTGTTCACCCGGGAGTACGGCCTCTCCCTGGTCGGTGGCTGCTGCGGCACCACGCCGGAGCACCTGCGCCAGGTCGTGGAGCGCGTCCAGGGCCGGCCGGTCGCGCCGCGCACCCCGCAGCCGGAGGCGGCGGCGTCCTCGCTCTACCAGTCGGTGCCGTTCCGCCAGGACACCTCCTACCTGGCGATCGGTGAGCGGACCAACGCCAACGGGTCGAAGAAGTTCCGTGAGTCGATGGTCGCGGGGGACTGGCAGGCCTGCGTCGACATCGCCCGTGAGCAGATCCGCGAGGGCGCGCACCTGCTCGACCTCTGCGTCGACTACGTCGGCCGTGACGGCGTCGCGGACATGAAGGAGCTGGCCGGTCGGCTGGCCACGGCCTCGACGCTGCCGATCGTGCTGGACTCCACCGAGCCGCAGGTGCTGCGGGCGGGTCTGGAGCTGCTCGGCGGTCGCGCGGTGCTCAACTCGGTCAACTTCGAGGACGGCGACGCGGACGACTCCCGTTACGGCCGGATCGCGGCGCTGGCGTCCGAGCACGGTGCGGCGCTGATCGCGTTGACCATCGACGAGGCGGGCCAGGCCCGCACCGCCGAGACGAAGGTCGCCATCGCCGAGCGCCTGATCGAGGACCTGGGCACACGCTTCGGCATCGCGGAGCACGACATCCTGGTCGACTGTCTCGCCTTCACCCTGGCCACCGGCCAGGAGGAGTCGCGTCGCGACGGCATGGAGACCATCGAGGCCATCCGGGAGTTGAAGCGCCGTCACCCCGCGGTGCAGACCACGCTGGGTCTGTCCAACATCTCCTTCGGCCTCAACCCGGCCGCCCGTCAGGTCCTCAACTCGGTCTTCCTCAACGAGTGCGTCGAGGCCGGTCTGGACTCGGCGATCGTCCACGCGGCGAAGATCCTGCCGATGAACCGGATCCCGGACGAGCAGCGCGAGGTCGCGCTCGACCTGGTCTACGACCGCCGCCGGCCCGAGCAGGGCGACGAGCCAGCCTACGACCCGCTGAGCCGGTTCCTGGAGCTGTTCGAGGGCGTCAGCGCCGCCTCGGTGCGCGCGGGCAAGGCGGAGGAGCTGGCCGCGCTGCCGCTGGAGGAGCGGCTGCAGGCACGGATCGTCGACGGCGAGCGCAAGGGCCTGGAGGCGGACCTCGACGAGGCGCTGACCGTCCGGCCCGCGCTGGAGATCGTCAACGAGGTGCTGCTGGAGGGCATGAAGACGGTCGGCGAGCTGTTCGGCTCCGGCCAGATGCAGCTGCCGTTCGTGCTCCAGTCCGCCGAGGTGATGAAGGCGGCGGTGGCCCATCTGGAGCCGCACATGGAGAAGTCCGACTCGGAGGGCAAGGGCACCATCGTGCTGGCCACCGTCAAGGGCGACGTCCACGACATCGGCAAGAACCTGGTCGACATCATCCTGTCCAACAACGGCTACAACGTCGTCAACATCGGCATCAAGCAACCGGTCTCGGCGATCCTGGAGGCCGCGCAGGAGCACCGGGCGGACGTGATCGGCATGTCCGGCCTGCTGGTCAAGTCCACGGTGATCATGAAGGAGAACCTGGAGGAGCTCAACCAGCGCGGCCTGGCCGCCGAGTTCCCGGTGATCCTCGGCGGCGCGGCGCTGACCCGCGCCTATGTCGAGCAGGACCTGCACGAGATCTACGCCGGCGAGGTCCGCTACGCCCGCGACGCCTTCGAGGGCCTGCGGCTGATGGACGCGCTGGTCGCGGTCAAGCGCGGCGTCCCCGGCGCTGCCCTGCCGGAGCTGCGGCAGCGCCGCCACGCCAAGGTCGAGGTGGACGAGCCGGAGGAGACCACGACCCGTTCGAACGTGGCCGCCGACAACCCGGTGCCGTCCCCGCCGTTCTGGGGCGACCGGATCGTCAAGGGCATCGCGCTGGCCGACTACGTCTCCTGGCTGGACGAGGACGCGCTGTTCAAGGGGCAGTGGGGGCTGAAGGCGGCGCGTGCCGGGGGTCCGAGCTACGAGGAGCTGGTGGAGACCGAGGGTCGGCCGCGGTTGCGCGGCTGGCTGGACCGGCTGCAGACGGAGGGCCTGCTGGAGGCCGCCGTGGTCTACGGCTACTTCCCGGCGGTCTCGCGGGAGAACTCCCTGGTGGTGCTGGGTGAGGACGGCCGGGAGCGCACCGCGTTCACCTTCCCGCGCCAGCGGCGCGGGCGTCGGCTCTGCCTGGCGGACTTCTTCCGCCCGGAGGACTCCGGCGAGAAGGACGTCGTCGCCTTCCAGGTGGTCACCATGGGCAGCAGGATCTCCGAGGCGGCCAACAAGCTGTTCGCGGAGAACTCCTACCGCGACTACATGGAGCTGCACGGCCTCTCCGTCCAGCTGGCCGAGGCCCTGGCCGAGTACTGGCACGCCCGCGTCCGCGCCGAGCTGGGCTTCTCCTCCGAGGACCCGAAGGACATGCGCGACATGTTCGCCCTGAAGTACCGGGGTGCGCGCTTCTCCCTCGGCTACGGCGCCTGCCCCGACCTGGAGGACCGCGCCAAGATCGCCGAGCTGCTGCGCCCGGAGCGGATCGGCGTCGAGCTCTCCGAGGAGTTCCAGCTCCACCCGGAGCAGTCCACCGACGCCATCGTGATCCACCACCCGGAGGCGAAGTACTTCAACGCGCGTTGAGACGTTCGTCAACGCGCGTTGAGCTCGACAGGATTACGATGTAGGACCCTCCCTTGGCCGGCCTCCGGCCGGGGGCCCCGGGCCGGTCACCTCGGTGGTGATCGGCCCGAGCCGTCTCGCCCGGACGCCGGGCCGCAAGAAAGCCGGAACCGCCCGTGACCACAGTCGCCTCCCGCACCCTGCAGGCCGTCCTGCTCGACATGGACGGCACGCTGGTCGACACCGAGGACTTCTGGTGGGAGGCGGAGAGCACGCTGCTGGCCGAGCTCGGCCACCCGATCGGGGCCGAGGAGCGCGAGATCGTGGTCGGTGGCCCGATGTCGCGGGTGGTGGCCCACCTGCTGGCGGTCTCCGGCGCCCCGCTGACGCCGGAGCGGCTGGGCGACCTGATCAACGAGCGGTTCGTCGAGCTGATCGGCCAGGGCGTCCCGGTCCTGCCGGGCGCCAAGGCGCTGCTTGCGGACCTGGCCGCGCACGGCGTCCCGACGGCGTTGGTCTCCGCGTCGCACCGGCGGATCATCGACCAGGTGCTGCGCACACTCGGCGCGCACAACTTCGCCTTCACCGTCGCTGGCGACGAGGTCGAACGGACCAAGCCCCACCCGGACCCGTACCTGCTGGCCGCCGCGCGGCTCGGGGCGGACCCGGCGCGCTGCGTAGTGATCGAGGACGCCCCGACGGGAGTGCGGGCCGGTCAGGCGGCGGGCTGCCACGTGCTGGCGGTGCCCTCGGTCGCGGCGATCGAGGAGGGGCCGCGGACGACCGTGCGCACCACTCTGGAGGGTGTCGACACCGCGATGCTGCGGGCGCTGGTCGCAGGGGGCTGACGCTCCGCCATGTCCAGCCCCTCCGCGATCTTGTGAGGAGCCTGTGAACGTGCGGAAAAGTAACTACCTGCTAACGCTAAAACGGACGAATCAGTACATGTGGCGTCACTTCCGCCGCATTTCCGGCCGGTTGGCCAAACCCTCGGTAAAGGGCGGCTGGGGGTTCGTGCGATCGTATGGCAGGCTACCGCTCTATCGACCCTGCCGCGGATCCTGCGCACCATCTCTGCGTGGTATACCGCGCCGCGGGGTGGTGGTGAGATCCAGCGCCGGCGAGGAGAAGAAGGACACATGTCAGCACTCAAGCGGCTGGCGGCGCTCAGCTGCGTCGGCCTGATCGCCACGACCACCGCCTGTGGCTCGTCGAAGTCGACCGGCCCCGTCGACGGTGCTCCCAATGTGACGATCAACGTCGGCTCGGCGACGCCCTTCACCACGCTCGACCCGGCCAACGCGTACGACTCGGGCTCGTGGAATGTGTACTACAACATCTACCAGCAGCTCTTCACCTACATGCCGGGCGCCAACCTGCCGACGCCGGACGCCGCCAAGGACTGCACCAACTCCGGCGTGACGGTGACCTGCGACCTGCAGCCGGGCCTGGAGTTCTCCAACGGCGACGCGCTGGACGCCAACGCCGTCAAGTTCTCCCTGGACCGCGTGCTCGCGATCAAGTCCAAGACCGGCGTCTCCGGCCTGCTCAGCACGATCAAGTCGATCGACGTGCTCAGCCCCACCCGCTTCGTGCTCCACCTGACCGAGCCGGACGCGACCATGGAGGACCGTCTCGCCTCCGGCGTGGCGTCCATCGTCGACCCCAAGGTCTACAGCGCCACCCAGGCCGAGCCGAACACCTTCAGCGGCGTGGTGGGCTCAGGCCGCTACGTGGTCCAGTCGGCCCAGTGGGGCAACCTGGGCGGCGGTCAGCAGCCGACCGAGCTCAAGCTGGCGCTCAACCCCAACTACAAGGGCGCGGCCACCGCCCCGCAGAACTCCTACGTCGACGTCAAGTACTACGCGGACCAGAACGGGACGAAGAAGGCGCTCGACGACAAGGATGCCGACGTCGTCATCCAGGACCTCAACGCCAACGACGTCGTCACCATGCAGAACAACCAGCAGCTGGGCAGCGGCCTTCAGGTCGCGCAGGGCCCCGGCGGCCAGGTCCGGATGATGTCCTTCAACACCAAGAAGGCGCCGTTCAACGACGTCCACGTGCGCCAGGCGGTGGCCGAGCTGATCAACCGCAGCCAGATCGCCTCCGGGCCCTACCAGCACACCGTGACGCCGGCCTACTCGCTGATGCCCGCCGGCATCGCCAACTCCTCGCAGTCCTTCAGCATGTGGAGCACTCCGCAGCGCACGGACGGCGAGGTCAGGCAGCAGCTGAAGGACGCGGGGGTCTCCCTCCCGGTCAAGTTCACGCTCTCCTACGGCGGGGGTGACGCGGCCAAGGAGGCCGAGACCAAGCTGATCGCCCAGCAGCTGAACAGCACGGGCATCTTCCAGGTCGGCCTCCAGGGCTTCCCCGGCGGCGTCGGCCAGATGCAGTCGGCGATCCTGACCAGTGGCAACTTCCAGGCCTTCATGATCGCCTGGGAAGCCGACTACCTGGACGCCGACGACTACATCTCGCCGATCGTCGAGGGCAACGCCCTCTACAACAACTACAACAATCCGACGCTCGACCAGGAGATCTCGCAGGCGCTGTCCATTACGCCGCGTACCTCCGCGGAGAAGGCGTACAAGCAGATCCAGAACACCATCGCCCAGGACGTCCCGGTCATACCGATCTGGACCAACTCCCAGTACGCGGCCTCGCAGGCGAACATCACCGGCGTCCCGCTGACCCTGGACGACTCGGGCACCCCCCGCTGGTGGCTGATCGGCAAGACCAGCAACTGACGACAGCAGCAGGCCCGGCCCCGCAGCACGCGGGAGCCGGGCCTGTTTCGTTCCTCGGCTCTGCCTGTTCGCCTGTTTGTTGTTCGCCTGCTCCTGGTTGCTGACGGAGCCTCAGTTGCCGCCGGGGCGCACCAGGCCGCTCTCGTAGGCGAAGACCGCCGCCTGGACCCGGTCGCGCAGGCCGAGCTTGGTCAGCACATGGCCGACGTGCGTCTTCACCGTCGTCTCGCTGACGAACAGTTCGCCCGCGACCTCGGCGTTGGAGAGGCCCTTGGCAACCAGCTTCAGCACCTCCACCTCGCGATCGGTCAGCGTGCCCAGGGACGGCGGCGGGGCCTCGTCGCCGGACGGGAGCCGACCGGCGTACATGTCCAGCAGGCGGCGGGTGACGCTGGGGGCCAGCATCGCCGCGCCCTCGGCGACCACGCGGATCGCCTGGACCAGCTCCTCCGCCGGGACGTCCTTGAGCAGGAAGCCGCTGGCCCCGGCGCGCAGCGCCTCCACCACGTACTCGTCCAGGTCGAAGGTGGTCAGCACCAGCACCTTGGCCGGGCCGTCACGGCCCGGTCCGGCGATGCGGCGGGTGGCCTCGACGCCGTCCATCCGCGGCATCCGGATGTCCATCAGGACCACGTCGGGCTGCAGCGCCCGGACCTGGTCGAGCGCCTGCTGCCCGTCCCCGGCCTCGCCGACCACGGCGATGTCGGACTCGGCCTCCAGAATCATCCGGAAACCGGTGCGCAGCAGCGGCTGGTCGTCGACCAGCAGCACTCGGATCGTCACAGCACGCTCCACTCGGCGATCACGTCGATCAGGTCGATCACGTTGATCAGGTCGGGACAGTCGATCAGGACGGGACACTCAAAGGGTACGCAGGCGGGGTTCCGCCCCACGCCGGGCACAGCGGCTTGTGCGCGCACCAGTCGCAGAGCCGGTTCGGGTTGGCGGGCCAGTCGCCGCTCGCCAGGGCCTGCTGGACGGCCTGCCACAGCGCCAGCAGTTTCCGCTCCACGGCGCGCAGATCGGCCTCGTCCGGGTCGTAGGTGACCACCTGGCCGCCGCCGCCCAGGTACATCAGCTGGAGCCGCTTGGGGATCACCCCGCGCTCGCGCCAGATCACCAGCGCGTAGAACTTCATCTGGAACATGGCCTTGCCCTCGAAGTCCCGCGAGGGCGCCCGGCCGGTCTTGTAGTCGACCACCCGGACCTCGCCGGTCGGGGCGACGTCGACCCGGTCCACATAGCCGCGCAGCCGGAGCCCGGACCCCAGCGTGGTCTGCACCAGCAACTCGCGCTCGGCGGGCTGGAGGCGGTTCGGGTCCTCGATGCGGAAGTAGGCGTCGAGGAGCTTCTCGGCGTCGGCCAGCCAGCCCGCCAGCTCGTCGGCGCCCGCCTGCTCGGGGAAGAGCTCGGCCACCTCCGGGCGCTCCAGCAGCAGCTTCTCCCACTCCGGACGTAGCAGCGCCCGCGCCGCCTCGGGTGTGCGCTCGCCGAGCGGGGCGTCGAAGAGGCGCTCCAGCACGGCATGCACCAGCGTGCCCCGGGTGGCCGCCGGACTGGGCGGCTCGGGCACCTTGTCGATCACCCGCAGCCGGTAGAGCAGCGGGCAGGTCATGAAGTCGCCTGCCCGCGAAGGCGAGAGCGAGGTCGGGACCGCGGGCGGCGCGACCTCCGGCGCAGCCTCGGGCGCGAGGTCCGGCGCGGCGTCGGTGGTGCCGGTTGCGGGGCTGACGGGGGTGTCGACGGTGGGGTCGGCGGCTTGCATGGGTCCGACCCTATGGCCTGGCACCGACACCGCGTGGGTAAGTGGGTAAGCACGAGGGTGGGGGCAACGGTGTACCGACGGCCCGCCGCGCGCCGCAAGCGCGGGAGATCGCGTAGCGTGTGGCGCGGAGACGGGCACGGAGGGGCGGACGTGAGCAGCGGCGACAGCGGCAACGGCGAGACGACAGCGGGCGCTCCCGATCCCGAGCGTCCGCCCGGCGCGCTGCGCATGGGCCGGCCCTTCGGGGTGCCGGTCTACGTCACGCCCAGCTGGTTCCTGGTCGCGGCGCTGATCACCTGGCTCTTCGGCGGCCAGATCGACGCCGTGCTGCCGGGCCTCGGCGGCGCCCGCTACCTGGTCTCGCTCTTCTTCGCGGTCGCCTTCTACGGCTCGGTACTGATCCACGAACTGGCCCACACCGTGCTGGCACTGCGCTTCAAGCTGCCGGTGCTCCGGATCCAACTCCAGTTCTTCGGCGGCGTCTCCGAGATCACCAAGGAGGCGGAGACGGCCGGACGCGAGTTCTGGCTGGCCTTCGCCGGACCGCTGCTCTCGCTGGTGCTGGGCGGGGTGTTCCTGGGCGCGATGCAGTTCGTGGTTCCGGCCACGGTGCCCGGCGTGCTGCTGACGGCGTTGATGCTGAGCAACTTCGTCGTCGCCGTCTTCAACCTGCTGCCCGGACTGCCGCTCGACGGCGGCCGGATGCTGCGTGCGGTGGTCTGGAAGCTCACCGGCCGCCCGATGGCCGGGACGGTCGCGGCGGCCTGGGCCGGGCGTGGCCTGGCCCTGGTGGTGCTGATCGGCATGCCCGCCCTGTCCGCCGCGCAGGCCGCCGAGATCGGCACCGGCGAACTGCTGACCGACGCCGTGCTCGGCGCGATCCTGGCCGCGATCATCTGGAACGGCGCGAACAGCAGCCTGCGCAACGCGCGGCTGCGCGAACGGCTGCCGGAGCTCAGTGCGGGCGTGCTGACCCGACCCGCCGTCAGCGTCACCGCCGACACCCCGCTCGCCGAGGCGCTGCGCCGGCTGGACGCGGCCGGTGCGCTCGGCATCATCGTCACCGACAGCGCTGGCACGCCGATCGCCCTGGTCCGCGAGCGCGCGGTGCGGGCGGTGCCGGAACACCGGCGTCCGTGGATGCAGGTCAGCGAGGTCTCGGTCCCGCTCGGCCCCGGCAGCCGGGTCCCGACCGGGCTGGCGGGCGAGGAACTGCTGGACGCGCTGCGCGCCGTGCCCTCGGCGGAGTACCTGGTCGTCGGGGAGGACGACGAACCCGTCGGCGTCCTCGCCGCAGTCGACGTGGAACGCGCCTTCTCCCGCGCGATGTCGGGCGAGGACGTCCTGGTCGCCGCCCCTCCGCCCGCCGCGTGAGCCAAGCGCGACGTGGTCGGCAGGCCCCAGTTGCGCCCGTAGACTAGCCCCCATGACTCAACCGACCGGCGCCGCCCGCCGTCGCGGGCCCTTCCAGGTCGGGGACCAGGTCCAGCTCACCGACCCCAAGGGACGCCACCACACCATCACGCTCGAAGCAGGGAAGGCGTTCCACACCCACAAGGGTGCCTTCTCCCATGACGAGCTGATCGGCGCCCTCGAGGGCACTGTCGTGCGCACCACCGGGAACACCCAGTACCTCGCGCTGCGCCCCCTGCTCCCCGACTACGTCCTCTCCATGCCGCGCGGCGCCGCCGTCGTGTACCCGAAGGACGCGGGGCAGATCGTCACCATGGCCGACATCTTCCCCGGCGCGCGCGTCGTGGAGGCCGGTGTCGGTTCCGGTGCGCTCAGCATGTCGCTGCTGCGCGCGGTGGGGGACAGCGGCTCGCTCTTCTCCTACGAGCGCCGCGAGGACTTCGCCGGGATCGCGCGCAGCAACGTCGAGCGCTACTTCGGCGGCCCGCACCCGGCGTGGAAGCTCACCCTGGGCGACCTTCAGGACAAGCTGGTCGAGACCGAGATCGACCGGGTCGTGCTGGACATGCTGGCGCCCTGGGAGTGCCTGGACGTGGTGTCCAAGGCGCTGGTGCCCGGTGGCGTGATCTGCTGCTACGTCGCGACCACCACCCAGCTCTCCCGCACCGTCGAGGCGCTGCGCGAGCACGGCACCTTCACCGAGCCGCAGGCCTGGGAGTCGATGGTGCGCAACTGGCACGTCGAGGGCCTGGCCGTGCGTCCGGACCACCGGATGATCGGTCACACCGGCTTCCTGCTCACCTCGCGCCGTCTCGCGGACGGCGTCGAGCCGCCGCTGCGTCGTCGCCGTCCGGCCAAGGGCGCCTACGGCGAGACGGAGGCGCCGGAGAAGGTCAAGCCGGGCCGGTTCCTGAAGCTGGCCGAGGACCGCGCGGACGCCTCCGGCGAGGACTACGTCGAGGACTTCGACCGCGTGGCCGACGAGCGCGACTGAGCCGCGCGCCGGTCCCATGGCCTCGAGTCGGCCTCTGCACAACCTCCACGGGGAGGCGACGGAATCGTCGCTTCCCCGTTGTTCTGCGCGCGTCCGGACTGTGGGACGATGACGCGCACAATCGCGCGGTGACTGCGGGAAATGGGGTGTCCCCTGGTGGTGCAGCTGGTGGCGAGGTCCGACGAGACCGTTGAGTCCGTCGAGTCGGGGAGTGTCGAGTCGGGCGGTGTCGAGGCGGAGAGCGCGGGCGAGGCCGCCGTCGCCGAGAAGGCGAAGGCCCTGTCAAAACTCCCCGCCCACGCGCGAAGTAAACCGCTGCACTGGATCGCCACCGCCGCCGGTGTCGCCTCCGTGGTCGGTCTGGTGCTGGTGGTCGGACCGGCCGGCGCCGCCCAGCGCGTCGCCGGAGACCTCCCCGGCACAGGAGCGGGAGCCGGGTCCGGTGCGAGCGCCGCAGCCGGCACCGGCGCCGGCACCGCGGCGGGCCCGGCCGCGCACCCGGTCCCGGCCGCCGCCGCGCCGAACCCGGCCAAGGCCAAGCTGCCGCTGGACTGCGCAGGTCAGGCGGTCAAGATCGACCAGCAGTTCGCCGCGGCCCTGCCCGGCAGCGGCACCCCGGTCACCGTCGCCTCGGCCCGCTGCGACGCCGCCGGTGGCACGCCGCCGGACGGCCTCTACGTGCTGGAGCCCGGAAAGAGCGCGGCCGCGGCACCGGTGCTGGCGGCCACGCTGCTCGACCCGGCCAAGCGGATGAGCGTGCAGAGCGTCACCATGCGGTCGGACGGCAGCATCCGCGCGGTGGTCAGCGGCTACTCCTCGGCCTCCGTGCCGAACTGCTGCCCCGACATCAACGAGACCCTCAGTTGGGCCTTCGGCAAGGGGGGTTCCTGGGCCCAGCCCGTGGTGGCCGCCAACGGGGCCTCCGTCTGATCGGACCCGTCACCTCGTCCGGGAGGGGGTCCCAGGCCCCTTCCCGCCGACGGGAACTGACGTAGAGACAGCTCACCCCTCGTCATGTGATCTTCGTCACGTGGCGAGGGGCGTTTGCGTCGGCGCGGACTACTCCGCGTCGGGTCCGTGCACCTCGACCCGGTCGCGGACGCGTCGGACGTGGATGCAGTCGCCGGGGCAGTCCTTGGCCGAATCCGCCACGTCCTGAAGCAGCGTCAACGGGACGGGCACGCAGGCGCCTGGCTCCGTCAGCAGCTCCTCGTCGGTGCCCTTCACGTAGGCGAGCCCGTCGATGTCGAGCTCGAACACCTCGGGCGCGTACTGCACGCAGATGCCGTCGCCCGTGCACAGGTCCTGGTCGATCCAGACTTCCAGGGCCTCCGTGGCCCCGCTCTCGGTGCTGGTGGACATCCCGGCCGTCCGTTCTGCGTTCTTGATGGTCTCGATGGCGCTGACCTCGTCAGCCTACCTCCGACCGCTTTCGACCAATGCCGAGGTGGGTATGTGCCTTACCAGAGGGGACGTACGCAAGGGTGAAGATCGGACACACCCCTTCGGACTTTCGATCAAGGGGTTTCAACACTCCCAGGCGCAGGTAGGGTCTGGAAGCGTCAGCTCCCCCCGGAGGAGGTGAGGACCGTGGCAGCCCACGATGACGACTACGCCCGAGGCGGCAGGCCCGCACGGGGTTCTGAAGAGGCACAGGCCCAGATCTCGATGCTGGAGCAGGAGATCGCAGCTCTGCGTCGCAAGATCGCCGAGCCCACGCGGCACACGAGGATCCTCGAAGAGCGGATCGTCGAGCTGCAGACCAACCTGAACGGTGTCACCGCCCAGAACGAGCGGCTGGCGTCCACCTTGCGCGAGGCCCGCGACCAGATCGTGGCCCTCAAGGAGGAGGTCGACCGGCTGGCACAACCCCCGGCCGGATTCGGCACCTTCCTCGCTGCCAACGAGGACGGCACCGCCGACATCTTCACCGGTGGACGGAAGCTCCGGGTGAACGTCAGCCCGAGCATCCCGCTCGAGGACATGCGGCGTGGCCAGGAGGTCATGCTCAACGAGGCGCTGAACATCGTCGACGCCATGGCCTTCGAGAGCATCGGCGACATCGTCACGCTCAAGGAGGTCCTGGAGGACGGCGAACGCGCGCTGGTCATCGGGCACACGGACGAGGAGCGGGTGGTCCGGCTCGCCGAGCCGCTGCGCGACATCGTGCTGCGGGCCGGCGACGCGCTGCTGCTCGAACCGCGCTCCGGCTACGTCTACGAGGTCGTGCCGAAGAGCGAGGTCGAGGAGCTGGTCCTCGAAGAGGTCCCGGACACCGACTACGACCGGATCGGCGGCCTCGGCCAGCAGATCGAGCAGATCCGCGACGCGGTCGAGCTGCCCTACCTGCATGCCGACCTCTTCAAGGAGTTCGAGCTGCGCCCGCCCAAGGGCGTGCTGCTCTACGGCCCGCCCGGCTGCGGCAAGACGATGATCGCCAAGGCGGTCGCCAACTCACTTGCCAAGAAGGTCGCCGAGGTGACCGGCCAGCCCCAGGGGAAGAGCTACTTCCTCAACATCAAGGGCCCGGAGCTGCTCAACAAGTACGTCGGTGAGACCGAGCGCCAGATCCGCCTGGTCTTCCAGCGCGCACGGGAGAAGGCGAGCGAGGGCACCCCTGTCATCGTCTTCTTCGACGAGATGGAGTCCCTGTTCCGCACCCGCGGTTCCGGCGTCAGCTCGGACGTGGAGAACACCATCGTCCCGCAGCTGCTGGCCGAGATCGACGGCGTGGAGGGGCTGGAGAACGTCATCGTCATCGGCGCCTCCAACCGCGAGGACATGATCGACCCGGCGATCCTGCGGCCCGGCCGTCTGGACGTCAAGATCAAGATCGAGCGGCCGGACGCCGAGGGCGCCAAGGACATCTTCTCCAAGTACCTGAAGACCTCGCTGCCGCTGCACCCGGACGACGTCAAGGAGCACGGCGACTCGACCGACGCCGCCGTGGCCGCGATGATCCAGGCCGTGGTGGAGCGGATGTACACCGAGTCCGAGGAGAACCGCTTCCTGGAGGTCACCTACGCCAACGGTGACAAGGAGGTCCTCTACTTCAAGGACTTCAACTCCGGCGCCATGATCCAGAACATCGTGGACCGGGCCAAGAAGATGGCCATCAAGGACTTCCTCGACCACGGCCAGCGCGGTCTGCGCGTCTCCCACCTGCTCGCCGCCTGCGTGGACGAGTTCAAGGAGAACGAGGACCTGCCCAACACCACCAACCCGGACGACTGGGCCCGCATCTCCGGCAAGAAGGGCGAGCGGATCGTCTTCATCCGCACGCTGGTCACCGGGAAGCAGGGCGCCGAGTCCGGCCGCTCCATCGACACCGTGGCCAACACGGGTCAGTACCTGTAGGACCAGCACGACCTGTAGGACCAGCACGACCTGTAAGACCTGCACGCGCAGAACGGCAGAAACACCAGCACCACGCAGTACCTTCGAGACGTCCGGCTGCGGGAGCCCGTGGGCCCTCACAGCCGGACGTTCGCGTCACAACGATCGTGTCAGTGATCTCCCGGTTGTCAGTCGGCAGTCTTAGTCTCGGGTTACCGCACGGGTTCGTCCGCGGCAGCGCGAAGGAGGGCCGTATGTCTGTACGGCGCGTCATGGGCATCGAGACGGAGTACGGGATCTCCGTCCCGGGTCATCCCAACGCCAATGCCATGCTCACCTCGTCCCAGATCGTCAACGCCTACGCGGCGGCGATGCACCGGGCCCGCAGGGCCCGCTGGGACTTCGAGGAGGAGAACCCGCTGCGCGACGCGCGTGGCTTCGACCTGGCCAGAGATGCGGCGGACGCCAGCCAGCTGACCGACGAGGACATCGGGCTCGCCAACATCATCCTGACCAACGGCGCGCGCTTCTACGTGGACCACGCCCACCCCGAGTACTCCTCGCCGGAGGTCACCAACCCGCGCGACGCCGTGCTCTGGGACAAGGCCGGCGAGCGGGTCATGGAGGAGGCGGCCAACCGCGCCCTGCAGCTGCCCGGCGCGCAGCCGATCCACCTGTACAAGAACAACACCGACAACAAGGGCGCCTCCTACGGCACCCACGAGAACTACCTGATGAAGCGGGCCACGCCGTTCGCGGACATCGTGCGCCACCTCACCCCGTTCTTCGTCTCGCGCCCGGTGGTCACCGGCGCCGGCCGGGTCGGCATCAACCAGGACGGCTCCGCCCAGGGCTTCCAGCTCAGCCAGCGCGCCGACTACTTCGAGGTCGAGGTCGGCCTGGAGACCACGCTCAAGCGCCCGATCATCAACACCCGCGACGAACCGCACGCCGACGCGGAGAAGTACCGGCGGCTGCACGTGATCATCGGCGACGCCAACCTCTCCGAGATCTCGACCTACCTCAAGCTCGGCACCACCGCCCTGGTGCTGTCCATGATCGAGGACTCCTTCATCACCGTCGACCTGGTCGTCGACCAGCCGGTCCGCACGCTGCACCAGGTCTCCCACGACCCCTCACTGCAGCACCTGATCCAGCTGCGCAGCGGGCGCAAGCTCACCGCGGTGCAGCTCCAGATGGAGTACTGCGAGCTGGCCAGGAAGTACGTCGAGGACCGCTACGGCCAGGACGCCGACGAGCAGACCCACGACGTCCTGGACCGCTGGGAGGACGTGCTGGGCAAGCTGGAGCGCGACCCGATGTCGCTCTCCCGGCAGCTGGACTGGGTGGCCAAGAAGGAGATCCTGGAGGGCTACCGCCGCCGGGACGACCTGGGCTGGGACGACGCCCGGCTGCACCTGGTCGACCTCCAGTACGCGGACGTCCGCCAGGAGAAGGGCCTCTACAACCGGCTGGTGGCCCGCGGGCGGATGGACCGGCTGCTGGACGACGCCGAGGTGCTGCGGGCCGCCCACGAGCCACCTGAGGACACCCGCGCCTACTTCCGCGGCCGTTGCCTGGAGCAGTACGCCGACCACGTCGCGGCGGCCTCGTGGGACTCGGTCATCTTCGACATCCCCGGACGTGACTCCCTGCAGCGCGTGCCCACCCTGGAGCCGCTGCGCGGCACCAGGAACCACGTCAAGGCGCTGCTGGACCGCTGCCGCACGGCGGAGGAGCTGGTACGGGTGCTCAGCGGAGGGTGAGCCGGGGTCGGGTGTGAACACGTGTGAACGCGTGTCCGCGCAGAGCGTAACTGTACGAGGGTGTTCGTTCACCATGGGTGAACTGCACGCCTTTGGGCATCATCCGGGCAACGATCGACGTTCTTCGACTACAAGCCGTAGGGTCAGAGATCAGCTGATCCACTCAAGAGCGGGGTGAGGGAAATGGCGACCAAGGACACCGGCGGCGGCCAGCAGCGGGCGAACCGCTCCTCCGAGGAGGTCGAGGAGACCGACGTCCAGGCCGAGGAGGCCTCGGACCTCAAGGAGCGCAAGGAGAAGATCGACGACGACGTCGACGCGGTCCTGGACGAGATCGACGAGGTCCTCGAGTCGAACGCCGAGGACTTCGTGCGGGGCTTCGTCCAGAAGGGTGGAGAGTAGATTCTCTCCTTGATCGACTCCACGATCGACTCAACGAACCGGAAGGAAAGCTGTGGAAGCCTATCTCTCTGGCACCGGGCGTCTGCCGGCTGCCTTCCTGCGGCCGGGCTCGTCCTCGTTCATCGAGTTCCTCGGCGACCACCAGCCCGAACTGCTGCCCGGCCGGCGTGAGCTGCCGGCCGGTGCGCAGCCGCTCCAGGCGCCGCACGGCACCACCATCGTCGCGGCGACGTTCGACGGCGGGGTCGTCCTCGCCGGTGACCGGCGCGCCACCATGGGCAACATCATCGCGCAGCGGGACATCGAGAAGGTCTTCCCGGCCGACGAGTACTCCGCGGTCGGCATCGCCGGCACCGCCGGCCTCGCGGTGGAGATGGTGAAGCTGTTCCAGCTGGAGCTGGAGCACTACGAGAAGATCGAGGGCACCTCGCTCTCGCTGGAGGGCAAGGCCAACCGCCTCACCACCATGATCCGCGGCAACCTCGGCATGGCCATGCAGGGCCTCGCCGTCGTCCCGCTCTTCGCCGGCTACGACCTGGACCAGAGCCGCGGGCGGATCTTCACCTACGACGTCACCGGCGGGCGCTCCGAGGAGACGGGCTTCGCCGCCACCGGCTCCGGCTCGCTCTTCGCCAAGGGCTCGTTGAAGAAGCTCTACCGGGCGGGCCTGACTGCCGAGCAGGCCGCGACGGCGGTCATCCAGGCCCTCTACGACGCCGCCGACGACGACTCCGCGACCGGTGGGCCGGACCTCACCCGCCAGATCTTCCCGATCGTCTCGGTCATCACCGACGAGGGCTTCCGCCGCCTCGGCGACCAGGAGGTCGGAGAGCTCGCCAAGGCAGTGCTCGGCCACCGGCTGGAGCAGCCGGACGGCCCGCAGGCGCCCCTGCTGTAGCCGTTCGGGCCGTTCCTGACCCCCAATCATCTGACCGCTCGACAAGAAGAAGGGGCGACCGGTGTCGACGCCGTTCTACGTCTCACCCCAGCAGGCCATGGCCGACCGCGCCGAGTACGCCCGCAAGGGCATCGCCCGCGGTCGGTCGGTGGTCGTGCTCACCTACGCCGACGGCATCCTCTTCGTCGCGGAGAACACCTCCCGCGCGCTGCACAAGGTCTCCGAGATCTACGACCGGATCGCCTTCGCCGCGGTGGGCCGCTACAACGAGTTCGAGAACCTGCGGATCGGCGGCGTCCGCTACGCCGACCTGCGCGGCTACTCCTACGACCGGGCGGACGTCAACGCCCGTGGTCTGGCCAACGTCTACGCCCAGACCCTGGGCACCATCTTCTCCTCCACCGGGGAGAAGCCCTACGAGGTCGAGCTGATCGTCGCCGAGGTCGGCAAGACCCCGGGCGACGACCAGATCTACCGCCTCACCCCCGACGGCTCGGTCGTGGACGAGCACGGCTCGGTCGCCGTCGGCGGCAACTCCGAATCCATCGCCACCTACCTGGAGCAGCGCCACGAGGAGGGCACATCCCTGCTGGACGCCCTCAAGCTCGCCGTAGAGAGCCTGGCCAGGGACCCGAACGGCGGCGCGCCCCGCACCCTGACCCCGGAGCAACTGGAGGTCGCGGTGCTGGACCGGGGCCGTTGGCAGCAGCGAAAGTTCAAGCGCCTGCTCGGCACCCAGCTGAGCCGGCTGCTGGAGGGGGACGCCAGTGCGGCGTCCGACGACGAGGAGCCGCCGGCCGGTTCGGCCGCCGCGGCCGAGGGGGAGTAGCAACAGCCGCTTTTCCCATGGTTTCGATCAGGGCGGGAAGGTGAACTACTAGGCATGGACCGCCGAATCTTCGGGTTGGAGAACGAGTACGGCGTCACCTGTACGTTCCGGGGGCAGCGTCGCCTGTCACCGGACGAGGTGGCCAGGTACCTCTTCCGCCGCGTCGTGTCATGGGGCCGCAGCAGCAACGTGTTCCTGCGCAACGGTGCCCGCCTCTATCTGGATGTGGGTTCGCACCCCGAGTACGCCACCCCCGAGTGCGACGACGTCGCCGAGCTGGTGACGCACGACAAGGCCGGGGAGCGCATCCTCGAGGGCCTGCTGGTGGACGCCGAGCGCCGGCTCCACGAGGAGGGCATCGCCGGGGACGTCTACCTGTTCAAGAACAACACCGACTCCGCCGGCAACTCCTACGGCTGCCACGAGAACTACCTGGTGGCGCGGCACGGGGAGTTCTCCCGCCTGGCGGACATCCTGATCCCGTTCCTGGTCACCCGTCAGCTGATCTGCGGCGCGGGCAAGGTGCTGCAGACGCCGCGCGGCGCGGTCTACTGCGTCAGCCAGCGCGCCGAGCACATCTGGGAGGGCGTCAGCTCGGCGACCACCCGGTCCCGTCCGATCATCAACACCCGCGACGAGCCGCACGCGGACGCCGAGCGCTACCGCCGTCTGCACGTCATCGTGGGCGACTCCAACATGTCGGAGACCACCACGCTGCTCAAGGTCGGCGCGACCGACCTGGTGCTGCGGATGATCGAGGCCGGCACGGTGCTGCGCGACCTCACCCTGGAGAACCCGATCCGGGCCATCCGCGAGGTCTCCCACGACCTGACCGGCCAGCGCCTGGTCCGGCTCGCCAACGGCCGCGAGGCCAGCGCGCTGGAGATCCAGCAGGAGTACTTCCAGAAGGCCAGCGACTTCGCCGACCACCGGGGCATCCGCACCGGCACGATCGCGCGGGTGCTCGACCTGTGGGGCCGCACGCTGGAAGCGGTCCGCACCGAGGACTACGCCAAGGTCGAGCGCGAGATCGACTGGGTGATGAAGTACCAGCTGATCGAGCGCTACCGGGCCAAGAACGGCATCTCGATGTCGCACCCGCGGGTCGCCCAGATCGACCTCGCGTACCACGACATCCACCGTCGCCGCGGCCTGTACTACCTGCTCGAGAACCGCGGGCAGGCGGAGCGGGTCACCAACGACCTCAAGATCTTCGAGGCCAAGTCGGTGCCGCCGCAGACCACCCGGGCGCGACTGCGTGGCGACTTCATCCGCCGGGCCCAGGAGCAGCGGCGCGACTTCACCGTCGACTGGGTCCACCTCAAGCTCAACGACCAGGCGCAGCGGACCGTCCTGTGCAAGGACCCGTTCCGATCGGTCGACGAGCGCGTGGAGAAGCTGATCGCCGGCATGTGAGCCCGGGGGTCGGGGTCGGACGCGAGGGCCGGACGTGGGGGCCGGTCGGTGGGCGCGAGCCCGTCGGCCGGTCCTCGTGTCTCGGAGCCAGCTTTGGAGTGAACATGACCGACTTGTGACCTGAGTTGTGGGCGGGGTCTCTGCGCAGATCCGGGACAAGGCCATAGAGTGGCGCGGACCGCTGAACCGCTCACCACCTAAGGATCACCGTGCGCCGACTCGCCGCCGCGCTGCTTCTTGCGCCCACGCTGCTGCTCACCGGTTGTGGGAGCAGCGCCAAGACGGCCACGGCCGCCGACACCGCGGCGCCCTGCCCGTCCGGTTCCGCCGCCCAGTCGCCGCTGCCGGTGCCGCCCGTGACCAGCACGGACAGCCAGCTGCCGACCGTCTCGGGCGAGTTCGGCAAGAGCGCGACCATCGCCGTCCCGAAGGGCGACCCGACGGGCAACTTCGTCGTCAAGCCGATCTCCGTGGGCAACGGCCCGGTGGTGACCAACGACGACGTGGTCGGCTTCAACATCGTCGGCCAGACCTGGGCCGGCAAGCCCTTCCAGGACTCCTACAAGGACAGCGGCGGCGCCGCGGTCGACAACCTGCACACCACGCCGATGCTGCCGATGTTCAGCAAGGCCGTCGTGGGCCAGAAGGTCGGCAGCCGGGTCGAGGTCGTCGCCCCGCCGGCGGCGGGCTTCGGCAACGCGGGCTACCCCCAGCTGCAGATCACCTGCCACGACACGCTGGCGATGGTCTTCGACATCACCGCCGCTGTCCCCGTCGACGGGTCGGCCGACGGCACCCCCCAGACGCCGACGGCCGACGTGCCCAAGGTGCAGATGAACGACAAGGCCGCGGCCTCCTTCACCATCAGCTCCTCGCAGCGCGACCCGAAGACCCTGGGCGCCACGGTGCTGCTCAAGGGCAACGGCCCGACGGTCCAGCCCGGCCAGAACCTGATCGCCCAGTACACCGGTGCGGTTCTGGCCAACGGCAAGGTCTTCGACTCGTCGTGGAGCCACGGCGGGGCGACCAACTTCGTCATCGGCAAGGGTCAGGTCATCCCCGGCTGGGACAAGGGCCTGGTCGGGCAGACGGTCGGTTCCCGGGTGCTGCTGACCATCCCGGCGGCCGAGGCCTACGGGGCGCAGCCGCCGCAGGGTTCGGGCATTCCGGCCAACGCACCCCTGGTCTTCGTCGTGGACATCCTCGGCGCCGCGTAACGTAGGGGCGCACAGCACCAGCTCTGCACCATCTTTCGTCCCTCCAAGGAGAACCACCACCGTGAGCATCGAGAAGCCGGAGATCGACTTCCCGGGCGGCGAGGCCCCCACCACGCTGCAGATCCGCGACATCTGGGTGGGCGACGGCGCCGAGGCCAAGGCCAAGGACAACGTCAGCGTCCACTACGTCGGCGTGGCCTTCAGCACCGGCGAGGAGTTCGACGCGAGCTGGAACCGTGGCGCCCCGCTCCGCTTCAAGCTGGGCATCGGCCAGGTCATCGCCGGCTGGGACCAGGGCGTCCAGGGCATGAAGGTCGGCGGCCGTCGCGAGCTGATCATCCCGGCCAAGCTCGCCTACGGCGCCCGTGGCGCGGGCGACGCGATCAAGCCCGGCGAGACGCTGATCTTCGTCGTGGACCTGCTCGGCGTCTGACGCCCTGTCGCACGCGAGCCGCACACGAGTCGCACGCGACGCGCGAGTCACGCAAGCGCACCCCCGTCCCTTTGGATGGGGGTGCGCTTCGTCGTCGAGAGCCCTAGCGGTACGGTCAGTTGATACCGGGTGCCGAGTTCCGGGTCGCGGTCGGTGCCGCGCGTAGAAGAAGGGTGAGCGATGCCCATCGCCAAGTCCGAGCGCCTGATGAACCTCGCGCTGTGTCTGATGAACACCAAACGCCCGCTGAGCAAGCGGGAGTTGCGGACGTCCATCGAGGCCTACCGTGAGGCGGGGTCTGCGGGGGAGCAGGTCAGCGAGGACGCGTTCAACCGGATGTTCGAGCGCGACAAGGACGATCTGCGCGAACTCGGCCTGGTCATCGACGTGGTGGAGAACCCGCTCGACGGCGAACTCGGCTATCTGGCCCGGCGCGACGTCAACCGGCTGCCCGAGATTCACCTGGACGCGGAGGAGGCCGCCGCGCTGAGCCTGGCCGCCGGGGTCTGGGAGCAGGCACGCCTGGCCGGAGCCGCCAGTGGCGCCCTGCAGAAGCTGCGTGCCGCCGGTTCGCTGGCCGAGGACGGCGGCGAGGGCCGGACCACGCTCCAGCCCCGCGTCCCCGCGCGCGACGCCGCGTTCGAGCCACTGCTGGTCGCCGCGCGCGATCGGCGTCCGGTCGCCTTCGACTACCGCAAGAGCGGCGCCGCCCAGGCCGAGCCGCGCACCGTCGAGCCGTGGGCGCTGGAGTTCTGGCACGGCCACTGGTACCTCGCGGGCTGGGACCGCGACCGCTCCGACGTCCGGGTCTTCCGGCTGAGCCGGATCGTCGGGCGGGTCCGCAGCAAGGGCGGCCAGTTCAGCGTGCCCGTCCCCGATCACGTCGACGTCCGCGAGACCGTCGCCCGCTTCGCGGGGGAGGGCGCGACCGAGCAGGCCCGCGTCCGGGTCCGCCGGAGGGCCGCCTTCCCGGTCCGGGCCAAGGCACTCACCGCGGCACCCGCGCCGGACGACGCAGAATGGGATGAGCTGACCATTCCTTACGGCCACGGCCTGGCCGCGGACCTGGTCGAGTTCGGCCCGGACGTGGTCGTGGTCGAACCCGCCGACCTCCGCGCGGAGGTCATCGCACGTCTGCGGGCCGTGGCGGGTGGGACGGACGCGGGGACCTCCGGCATTTCCGAGAACGAGGTGGGCGAGTGAGCAGCGCGATCGACCAGACCCGGCGGATGCTGTCGCTGGTCACCTACCTGCGCGAGCGCCCCGGTGCCCGGGTCGGCGAGGTCGCCCGCGCCTTCGGCGTCACCGAGCGCGAGCTGATCCGCGACCTCAGCGTGCTGCCGATGTGCGGCACCAGCTTCCGCGGCGGCGACCTGCTCGACATCGACACCGACGGCGAGCAGATCTGGTGGCACAACCCGGACGACGTGGCCCAGCCGTTGCGGCTCGCCGCCGACGAGGCGACCTCCCTGCTGGTCGCCGCCCGCGCGGTGGCTGGTCTGCCGGGCCTGCGCGAGCGCGACCGCGAGGCGCTGACCCGTGCGGTCGCCAAGCTGGAGGCCGCCGCCGGCGACGTCGCCGAGGGCAGCACGCGCGTCGGCGTGACCTTCGAGGCCGAGGGCGACGTCTTCGCCGAGATCGACCGCGCGTTCACCGAGCGCAAGCGGCTCTGGCTGCAGTACTGGTCCTCCGCGCGTGGCGAGCTCACCGAGCGCGAGGTCGACCCGATCCGGCTGGTCACCGAGGGCCACACCTACCTCGAGGCCTGGTGCCGCCTCTCCGAGGACCGGCGGATCTTCCGGCTGGACCGGATCGCCGAGATCAAGGTCCTGGACACCCCCGCCGACCCGCCCAAGCTGGAGCTCCGCGACCTCTCCGAGGGCATGATGCGCCCGTCCACCGACGACCCCCAGGTCGTCCTCGAGGTCGGCCCGGCGGGCCGCTGGGTCGCCGAGTACTACCCGCACGAGGCGGCGGAGGAGCAGCCCGACGGCGGCCTCCGCATCGTGCTGCGCACGCCGGACCCGTCCAGCCTGCTGCGGCTCGTCCTCCGGCTCGGCCCTGACGGCCGCGTGGTCGCCCCCGAGTCCCTGGCCGCGCGGGCCCGCGACGTCGCGTCCCGCGCGCTGGCGGGGTACGAGGCCGGGCACGACGGGCGCACCGGATGAGCGTGACGCGGTTCCGCGCCTCCTGCCCCGACTGCCGGGTCACCACGGAGCTGGACGCTCGCGCGTTCCGCCTGGCGCTCGGCCGTACGGCGGAACGGACCTTCTACAGCTTCACCTGCCCGGCGTGCGGTTCCGCCGTGCGCAAGCACGCCGGCGCGCGGATCATCGACGCACTGACGGGGGCGGGCGTGCCCACCATGAGGCTGCACGTCGGGACTTAGACGGAGCCGGAGACGGAGGGAGACGGAGAGGGAGGTTGCACTGCGCCGCGCCCGTGATGGTGCAACTTCCCCGCCCACCGAAAAGACCGGTCCCGCGATGGTGCATGCTTGGTCCCGTGGTGTGGATCATCGTGGGACTGACGACCGCAGGTCTGCTCGTGCTGGGAGCGCTGTCCGTGTTGGCCTACCGCGAGGTAGCCGCGCTGGCCAGGGCACTCTCGCGCAGCTCGGAGCGGCTGTCCAAGGCGGGCGCGGACGTCGAGCGCGCGGCTGAGGCGGTCGCGCGCAGCGGGGGAGCCGCGCTGCTGACCACGCGTGCACCGTCTATTCAAGCGCCAAACGGATCCGCGTAGTATCGAAGATGCGTTGGGGCAGCTTTCTGTCGCGACGCTATGGGCCGTGCCTTCACGGTGCGTATCATCGGCGCAGACACGACGACGAAGAGGGAAACCCGATGCTCGAGAACCGCGCTCTGGAAATCATCATCATTGCGGTCATCGTGCTGCTGCTCTTCGGAGCGAAGCGGCTCCCGGACTCCGCGCGTGCGCTCGGCAAGTCGCTGCGCATCCTCAAGTCCGAGGTCGGCGCGATGAAGGACGACGGCAAGAAGACCGACGCCCAGGTCTCCAACGTCACCACCTCCGAGGAGCAGGCGCAGGCCCCCGCCGCGCCGCGGACCATCCAGTCCGCGCCGGGGGACACCGCCTCCGCGCGTCCCGTCACCGAGGACAAGCAGCCGAGCAGCCAGGTCTGAATCAGGCGCATTCCTCCTCACTCCCACCTTTTTCTCGCAGGGACGTAGCCGCACGGTGAGCGACACCCAACAGAGGCAGAAGCAGCAGCGGCCTCCGAAGAACGATGACGGCCGGATGCCGCTCGCGGACCACCTCCGCGAGCTGCGCTACCGGCTCATCGTCTCGATCCTCGCCCTGCTCGTGACCACGGTCATCGGCTGGCTGATGCACAACTGGGCGATCAACGAGCTGGTCACCCCGGCCTGTCACATCACCGGCGTGCACGGCTACGGCGAGAAGACCGCGGCGTGTCCCAACGGTCTGCTGGTGAACAACGGCGTGCTCTCGCCGCTGACCTTCACCTTCAAGATCGCGATGATGATCGGCTTCATCCTGGCCAGCCCCGTGTGGAGCTACCAGCTCTGGGCCTTCGTCGCGCCGGGTCTGTACAAGAAGGAGAAGAAGTACGGTCTCGGGTTCGTCGGCGCCGCAGTCCCCCTCTTCCTCGGCGGCGCGTACCTGGCGTACGAGATCTTCCCCAAGGCCCTGCAGATCCTGGCCAGCTTCAACCCGGCCAACTTCTCGCTGGCCTTCTCCGGCGCCGAGTTCCTGGACTTCTTCATCCGGATGGTGCTGGTCTTCGGGCTCTCCTTCGAGGTCCCGCTGCTGCTGGTGATGCTGAACTTCCTCGGGATCGTCAGCGCCGCCCGGCTGCGCGGCTGGTGGCGCGGTGCGGTCTTCGGGATCTTCGTCTTCTCCGCGATCGCCGTGCCCACCGGTGACCCGGTGACCATGACGGTGCTCGCCGTCCCGATGTGTCTGCTCTACTTCGCCGCCGTCGGCGTGGCGACGCTGCGGGACAAGGCCGTGGCCCGGCGCTACGCCGAGAACCCGGACCACCAGCTCGACCCGGACCAGGCCTCCTCGGTGGATCTGCGCCCGTCCTCCCTCGGCGCCGACGACCTGCCCATCCCGGAGCCGGTCAACGCCACCGAGCTGGCCGCGGGCGAGCCGATGACGTACCACCCGGACGACGTCACCTGAGCACCCGCCGTACCGCCCGATCGGGCGATGGCGCACGCAGTAAACAATCTTGAGGTGGAGTGTCAGTCCTGGCGGGTACTCTCCTAGCGAGATGACTGACCAGAACCTGCTCTCGCCCGACTCGTCCGATCCGTCCGACGAGGAGAACCTCAGCCCCTCCGAGCGCTACGCCGCGTCCCGGCGCCGCGCGCAGGAGGAGGCGAGTGCCCTGCACGCCTTCCGGCAGCTGTACGACTTCCCGCTGGACCCGTTCCAGGTGGAGGCGTGCCAGGCGCTGGAGGGCGGCGAGGGTGTCCTCGTGGCCGCACCGACGGGCTCCGGCAAGACCATCGTCGGCGAGTTCGCCGTGCACCTCGCGCTGGCCGAGGGCCGCAAGTGCTTCTACACGACGCCCATCAAGGCGCTGTCGAACCAGAAGTACCAGGACCTGGTGAAGCGCTACGGCGCCGACAAGGTCGGCCTGCTCACCGGTGACAACACGGTCAACAGCGAGGCGCCCGTCGTCGTCATGACGACCGAGGTGCTGCGCAACATGCTCTACGCGGGCTCCCGCACCCTCTCGGGCCTGGGCTACGTGGTCATGGACGAGGTCCACTACCTCGCGGACCGCTTCCGCGGCGCGGTGTGGGAGGAGGTCATCATCCACCTCCCCGAGTCGGTCACCCTGGTCTCGCTCTCGGCCACCGTCTCCAACGCCGAGGAGTTCGGCGACTGGCTGGACACCGTCCGCGGCGGCACCAAGGTCATCGTCTCCGAGCACCGCCCGGTCCCGCTCTGGCAGCACGTGCTGGCGGGTCATCGGATGTACGACCTGTTCACCGACCGCGTCGCCGAGGAGCGCGCCTCCGGGCGCAAGCGGGACGGCGCGCGCGGGGGAGAGGCCGATGTCAACCCGGAGCTGGTCCGGCTGGCCCGCGCCGAGCAGGACCGTCGTGGTGGCCGGGACCGGTTCGACCGGCGTGGTCGGGGCCGGTCGATGTCCAACGGCCGTCCGGGCCGGGCCTGGACGCCGAGTCGGGTCGAGGTGATCGACCGGCTGGACGCCGAGGGTCTGCTGCCCGCGATCACCTTCATCTTCAGCCGCGCCGGCTGTGAGGCCGCCGTCCAGCAGTGCCTCCACTCCGGCCTGCGCCTGAACACCGACGCTGAGCGGGCCGAGGTGCGCCAGGTGGTCGAGTCGCGCACCGCCGCCATCCCCGCCGAGGACCTGCACGTCCTGGGCTACTACGAGTGGCTGGACGGCCTGGAGCGCGGCATCGCCGCCCACCACGCGGGCATGCTGCCGACCTTCAAGGAGGTCGTCGAGGAGCTCTTCCAGAAGGGCCTGGTCAAGGCGGTCTTCGCGACCGAGACGCTGGCGCTGGGCATCAACATGCCGGCCCGTTCGGTCGTCATGGAGAAGCTGGTCAAGTGGAACGGCGAGACCCACGCCGACGTCACCCCGGGCGAGTACACCCAGCTGACCGGCCGCGCCGGGCGGCGCGGGATCGACGTCGAGGGCCACGCCGTGGTGCTCTGGCAGCCGGGGCTGGACCCGGCCGCGCTGGCCGGGCTGGCGGGCACGCGTACGTATCCGCTGCGGTCGTCGTTCAAGCCGTCGTACAACATGGCCGTCAACCTGGTCGGCCAGTTCGGCCGGCACACCGCGCGAGAGCTGCTGGAGACCTCCTTCGCGCAGTTCCAGGCGGACCGCAGCGTCGTCGGCATCGCCCGGCAGGTGCAGCGCAACGAGGAGGGCCTGGCCGGCTACCGCGAGGCGGTCGAGTGCCATCTCGGCGACTTCGAGGAGTACATGGGCCTGCGCCGCGCCCTCAAGGAGCGCGAGACGCTGCTGGCCCGCGAGGGCGCCGCGCAGCGCCGGGCCAGCGCGGCCGACTCGTTGGAGAAGCTGCGTCCCGGCGACGTCATCCATGTTCCGACCGGCCGCTTCGCCGGGCTGGCCGTGGTGCTGGACCCGGGCATCCCGCCGGTCGGCCGCCACGGCACGCGCGGCTACGGAAACGGCCGCGGCCAGGAGTACGGCGACGGCCCGCGTCCGGTGGTGCTCACCGCCGAGCGGCAGGTCAAGCGGCTGGCGATGATCGACTTCCCGACGCCGGTGGAGGCGATCGAGCGGCTGCGGATCCCCAAGAGCTTCAACCCGCGCAGCCCGCAGTCCCGGCGCGACCTGGCCTCGGCGCTGCGCAGCAAGGCCGGGCACATCGATCCGGGCCGGGTCCGCAAGGGCCGGGCCGCGGCGGCGGACGACCCGGAGATCTCCCGGTTGCGCGCCGAGATCCGGCAGCACCCGTGCCACGGCTGCGACGAGCGCGAGGACCACGCCCGCTGGGCCGAGCGCCACGACCGGCTCAAGCGCGACACCGAGCAGCTCGAGCGCCGGATGCGCTCGCGCACCCACACCATCGCCCGCACCTTCGACCGGGTCTGCGCACTGCTGGCCGACCTGGACTACCTGGAGGGGGACACCGTCACCGAGCAGGGCCGCCGCCTCGGCCGCCTCTACGGCGACCTGGACCTGCTCGCCTCCGAGTGCCTGCGCGAGGGCGTCTTCGACGGCCTCAGCCCGGCGGAGCTCGCGGCCTGCGCCTCGGCCCTGGTGTACGAGTCCCGACGCGGCGACGACGAGGGCAGCGCGGTCAAGCTGCCGGACGGCAAGGCCCGTGACGCGCTGGGCGAGATGGTCCGCATCTGGGGCCACCTGGACGCGCTGGAGGAGCAGCACAAGCTCTCCACCATGGAGAACTGGGGCCAGCGCGAGCCGGACCTCGGCTTCGCCTGGACGGCCTTCCGCTGGGCGTCCGGCGACGCGCTGGACAAGGTGCTCCGCGAGGCCGACATGCCCGCCGGCGACTTCGTCCGCTGGACCCGGCAACTGATCGACGTACTGGGCCAGATCATGAACGCCGCCCCGGACGACGGCGCGGTGCGCACGGCCGCGCGCAAGGCCGTCGACCAGATCCGGCGCGGCATCATTGCCTACTCGTCGGTGGGGTGAGCGGGGGCGTGGCCGGTGGGCGATCGTCGCGGGTGTGGTGGATCGTGCTGCCGGTGGCGGCGCTGCTGCTCTGGGGGGTGACGCACGGTCAGGGCAAGTCGCCGTCCTCGAAGACTGACGCGGCGTCAGCCTCCGGTTCCGCCGCCGGGCACGGCGGCGCTTCGCCGAGCCCGTCGGCGACGGGCGGCAGCTGGTACACGGGCAGCTACGACCCGTCCCAGTTCGCCGCCCAGGTGCGGCAGCGGGCCAAGGAGGCGGGAGTGGACCCGCAGTTGGTGATGGCGGTGCTCTACAACGAGGACTACAAGCCGCACGACCCGGCCTTCGAGCGCGCCTGGCTCAAGATCAAACCGACCGCGGCGCTCGGTGTCGCCAACATGCACGAGGCCACCTACGACCAGGTCAAGCAGGGCCGCTCCTTCGCCGACCGGCCCTGGCTGAGCCTGCCGGACGACCCGGACCTCGCCATCGAGGCGGAGGCCTGGTGCCTGCACGACCTGGCCACCGACCTGCCCGCGCAGCGCACCGGCTCCCTCACCGAAGACCAGCTGCTGGCCCTCGGCTACAACACCGGTCCGGGCAACATGCTGGCCTTCGCACGCGGCGTCCCGCTCGGGCCGCAGGCGCAGCAGTATCTCGACACGCTCAACTCCAACTGGGCCAAGGCCGGGAAGGCTATCGCGATATAGCGTATTGACACGCGCTATACCCGTGCTCATATACTCGTAGGCGAGTAAGTGAGTAGGTTCGCGTTGTCGATGGGAGGTGACCCGGTGGCCAAGCGCAAGCTCAGCAATCCGCTCGCCCTGGCCGTGCTCTCGACCTGTGCCGAGCAGCCGCGCCACCCCTACGAGATCGCCCAGGTACTGAAGCAGCGTGGCAAGCACTTCAGCATCAAGATCAACTTCGGCTCGCTCTACACCGTGGTCCAGAACCTGGAGCGTCACGGCTTCATCGAGGCCGTGGGCAGTGAGCGTGACGGCCGCAGGCCCGAACGCACGGTTTACGGCGTCACCGAGGCCGGCCGCGCCGAGCTGCACGACTGGCTGTCGGAGCTGCTCAGCGTCCCGGCCAAGGAGTACCCCCAGTTCGAGGCGGGCCTGTCGCTGGCCGGCAGCCTGCCTCCGGACGAGGTCCTCGTGCTGCTGCGCAAGCGGCTCAGCGCGCTGGACGAGGGCATCGCGACGCAGCAGCAGATGCTGGAGACCTGCCTGACGCTGCTGCCGCGGATCTTCCTGGTCGAGGCCGAGTACGCGCTGGCGATGCGGCGTGCGGAGGCGGCGTGGCTGAGCGGCCTGCTCGCCGAGATGGAGGACGGCACGCTCAGCGGCATGGACGGCTGGCGGCAGTTCTCCGCCACCGGAAAGCCGCCCCAGGAGTGGATCGACATCGAGGAGCGCGCCCGCGCCCTGTGGGAGGAGGACCCCGGCTTCGGCTCCGCCTGACCGGGCGTCAGCACCCATGTGCGCCACGCCATGAGAAGAGTTCCGGAGAGATCCGGCACAACCGAATGAAAGAGCCCCCGCGCGGTGCGGCAACACCGGGCGGGGGCAGGGACCTCGCGACCGGCCTGCGGCAACAGATCCGGCGCCTACGAGGAACACGCAGCTCCATCGTAGCCCCGGATCCCCCGTCGTAGATCGGCAGCAGTGTCCGCCGTCACGACCGGAGGGAATCCCCGTCATGAACACCCAGTCCCGGACGACGCTCGGCGTCGTCCCCGGAGCGGCCGCGGCAACGGCCGCCCCGGGCGGGGGCGGCTACGCCGTCCACGCCACAGGCCTCGTCAAGACCTACCACCCCAAGGGGCGCGGCAAGGCCGTGCCCGGGGGAGTGCGGGCGCTCGACGGGCTCGGCATCAGTGTCGAGCCCGGCATCGTCTTCGGCCTGCTCGGGCCGAACGGTGCGGGAAAGTCCACCACCGTCAAGATCCTGACCACGCTGGCCTCCGCCGACTCCGGCAGCGCCACTGTCGCCGGGTTCGACGTGGCCCGCGAGCCGGGCCGGGTGCGGCGCGCCATCGGCGTGGTCGCCCAGCGGTCCGGGGCCGACCCGGTCGCCACCGGCCGCGACAACCTGCTGCTCCAGGGCCGCCTCTACGGCATGCGCGGCGCCGAGCTGACCCACCGCGTCGACCAGCTGCTGGAGCGGTTCGACCTGGTCGACGCCGCCAGGCGGCAGGTGAAGACCTACTCGGGCGGCATGCTGCGCCGCCTCGACGTGGCGATCGGTCTGGTCCACCGCCCCCAAGTGCTCTTCCTGGACGAGCCGACCACCGGCCTGGACCCGGAGGCGCGTACCGCGATGTGGGAGGAGATCGAGCGGCTGGCCGGCTCCGAGGGCCTGACCATCCTGCTCACCACGCACTACCTGGAGGAGGCCGACAAGCTGGCGGCGCGGCTCGCCATCGTCGACCGCGGCCGGATCGTCGCCGAGGGGACGCCGGACGCACTCAAGGGCGAACTGCGCGGTGACGCGGTCGCGGTGGAGCTCACCGAGCCGGTTCTTGACCACCTCCCGGTGGTCGGCGCGCTCGGCGCGCTGCCGGGCCTGCGGGACATCACCGTCGACGGCCGCCGCGTCGCGGCCCGCGCGGACGACGGCGCCGCCGCAGTCCCTGCCGCGCTGGCCGCGCTGGAGCGGATCGGCCTGCCGGTCGCCGCCGTCACCGTCTCGCGTCCCTCGTTGGACGACGTCTACCTCCGCTACGCAGGCCGCAGCTTCTCCTCCGCCGAGGCTGCCCACTCCTCGGTTCTGGAAGGAGCCTCCCGATGAGCACCGCGACCCTGACCCCGGGCCCGGTCCGGACCGCCTTCGCGCCCTCGGCCGCGCTGCGCGAGACCCTGTTCATGACGCAGCGTCAGTTCATGGCCTTCGTGCGGCAGCCCGCCTACCTGATCATCACGCTGATCCAGCCGGTGATCTGGCTCTTCCTCTTCGGCGCGCTCTTCCGCAGGGTCGTCGAGTTGCCCGGCTTCGGCTCCGGCAGCTACCTGGACTACCTGGTCCCCGGCGTCATCGTGATGAGCGCCGTCTCCTCCAACATGTGGGCGGGGATGGGCACACTGGAGGAGATCGAGCGCGGCACGCTCAACCGGTTCCTGATCACCCCGGTCCACCGCAGCGCGCTGATGAACGCCAACGTGGTGATGCAGGCGCTGACCACGGCCTTCCAGTCGGTGATCATCGTGCTGCTCGGCTGGGTGGGTGGGGCCCACTACCCCGGCGGCGTGCTCGGCCTGCTCGTGCTGATCGTCGCCTCCTCGGTGCTGGGGACCGTGTTCGGCGCCTTCTCGAACGCGCTCGGCATGCTGGTGCGTGAGCGTGAGTCGATCATCGGCATCAACACCTTCCTGCTGCTGCCGATGACCTTCCTCTCCTCGGCGTTCATGGCGGCGTCGCTGATGCCGCACTGGATGCAGGTGGTGGCCCGGTTCAACCCGGTCAACTGGGCGCTTGAGGCGGGCCGTGCGGCGATGGCCGCGCACCCGGACTGGTGGTCGGTGCTCAGCCACGGCGGTTGGCTGGTGCTGCTGGCGGCCGGCGCGGTCTGGCTGTCCATGCGGACCTTCCGCTCGTACCAGAAGTCGGTCTGAGCGACGGAGCTCGAATCCGGTTTACGGGTTCGGGCCCCGGGCTTTGGCCATTCGCCCGGTGCGGGCGGCAGAATCGGGGTGTGCCGCAGACACCGCCTTCCGCCCGCCCCCGTACGCGCTACCACCACGGCGACCTGGCCAACGCCCTGGCCCAGGAGGCCGTGGCGCTCGCCCGAGAGGGCGGACCCGAGGCGGTGGTGCTGCGGGAGGCAGCCCGACGCGTCGGCGTCTCCGCCCCCGCCGCCTACCGGCACTTCGCCTCGCACGAGGAGCTGGTGCGGGCGGCCAAGGAGCGCGGTCTCGAGCTGCTGGCCGAGGCGCTGGACGCGGGGTTGGCGCAGGTCCCGGCCGACGCGGGCCCGCTGGCCCGGCTGCGGGCACTGGGCAAGGCCTACGTCGGCTTCGCCCAGATCGAACCCGGGCTGTTCCGCACCGCGTTCTGTCACGGCCTGAGCGAGCTGGACGTCCAGCCGGAGGCGCTCGCGGACTACCGCGCGTTCCGGATCGTCGGCGAGGCGCTCGACGCGGTCGCGGCGGCCGGGCTGATGCGGCCGGAGCGCCGTGCGGGCGCGGAGTTCCCCGCCTGGGCCGCGCTGCACGGCCTGGCGCTGCTCAGCATCGACGGTCCGCTGGCCGCGTGCGGGGAGGAGCAGTTCGAGGCGGTGCTGGAGTCGACGCTGGACCTGGTCGAGCGCGGCCTCACCGCGTGAGGGCGTCCTCGGCGGGGTGCCCGACCGCCTCGTCCACCGAGGCCCCGGTCCGGACGCGGCCGACCAGCGCGGCGTAGACGACGACCGCGGCCAACGCGAAGGTGCAGGCGACGACCGCCATCGGCACGGCCGTCCCGCTGCCGCCGAGCCCGACCAGCGGTGCCGCGAAACCGCCGACGCCGTACTGGAGCAGCCCGACCAGCGCCGAGGCCGCGCCTATCTGCCCGGCGTGACCGTCCATGGCCCGCGCGGTGCCGTTGGGGCCGATCAGGCCGATGCTGGAGACCAGCGCGAACAGGCTGACCAGCACCCCGGGCAGCCCGAGCCCGGCCAGCACCGAGACGAGCAGGCCGATCCCGCCCGCACCACTCAGCACCAGTCCGGCCCGCAGCAGCGTCTCGACCCGGAACCTGCGCAGCAAGGCGCCGTTCAGCTGCCCCAGCGCCACGATGCCGAGCGCGTTGGCGCCGAAGACGAGACTGAACGTCTGCGCGTCCAGGCCGTAGATGTCCTGCAGCACGAAGGACGAACCGGAGATGTAGGCGAACATCGCCGCGAGCGAGAAGCCGCCGGAGAGCGCGTAGCCGACGAAGGCGCGGTCGCGCAGCAGCGCACGCATCCCGTGTAGGGTCTCGCCCAGGCCGCCGCGGCGTCGGCCCTCGGGCGGAAGGGTCTCGCGCAGGCCGAAGGCGGCTGCGGCCAGCAGCACGCAGCCGATCACCGACAGCGTGACGAAGATCCCGCGCCAGTCGGTGAACCGCAGCAACTGCCCGCCCAGCAGCGGCGCGAGGATCGGCGCGGTGCCGTTGACCAGCATCAGCATGGAGAAGAAGCGCGCCGCCGCAGTGCCTTCGTGCAGGTCGCGGACCACGGCGCGGGATATGACGATGCCGACGCCGCCCGCCAGCCCCTGCACGAGCCGCAGCGCGGTGAGCATCTCCACCGAGGGCGCCAGCGCGCACAGCACCGACGCGGCGGCGTAGGCGGCGAGCCCGACCAGCAGCGGCCGACGCCGTCCCCAGGTGTCCGCCATCGGCCCGGCGATCAGCTGGCCGAGCGCCAGACCGACCAGGCAACTGGTCAGCGTCAGCTGCACCGCGGAGTCTGAGACCCGGAAGTCCGCCGCCAGCTGCGGGAGCCCGGGGAGGTACATGTCCAGGCAGAGCGGCCCGAAGGCGGAGAGTGCGCCGAGGATCAGCAGCAGCCGCAGCCCGGCGGCGCGGCTGGTCGGGGCGGGTGCCTGGGTGGCGTCCACGGGAGCGGCTCCTCGGGAGGTCGGCGGGGTGCGGGCGGTGCGGTCCGGTTACCCGACAAGAGTACCTTCCTTGGAAGGCATTTTCATCAGGGGTCGTGCGAGGGGGCGCTGTGCTCGAACCAGCATCTGACGGATGATCAGTTTGCCTGCTGCTGCGTACACATAGATAACGGATCGGCAACGAGTCTGGGCCAGACGTAGGCTGCGCTTCATGCCCCTGTCACTTTGGACGGGGGCTCAGGTCACTCGCGCGCTCCATAGTCCCCACGTCGACCCCCTCTCCCTCCGGAGGAATCACGTGGCGCCCGTTACTCGTAGAACCTTCCTCGGTTCCGCAGCCGCGCTCGGCGCGGTGCTGGGACTGGATGCCCTGCCGGGTGTCGCGCCGCGCGCGGCGGCGGCGACCACGGGCACGATCACCGACGTCAAGCACGTCGTCGTGCTGATGCAGGAGAACCGCAGCTTCGACCACTACTTCGGCACGCTCCAGGGTGTGCGCGGCTTCGGCGACAAGGCCACCATCCAGCTGTCCGGTGGCAACAGCGTCTTCAACCAGCCCAACGGCAGTGGACGGCAGTACCCGTGGCGGATGAGCACCACCGCTCCGGCCGACGGCCAGACCTCCGAGCAACTGGCGCAGTGCGACGGTTCGTTGGACCACTCGTGGTCGACGCAGCACACCGCCTGGAACAACGGCAAGATGGACTCGTGGGTCTCGGCCAAGGGCACGGACCGCACGCTGGGCTACCTGTCCCGCGCGGACATCCCGTTCCACTACGCGCTGGCCGACGCCTACACCGTCTGCGACGCGTACCACTGCTCGATCCTGTCGGCGACCGGTCCCAACCGGACCTACCTGTGGTCCGGCATGATCGACCCGTCCGCCACCGCGGGCGGCCCGGCGTACGACGGCGGTTCCGAGTCCGGTCTGTCCTGGCAGACCTACACCGAGGCACTGCAGAACGCGGGCGTCAGCTGGAAGGTCTACCAGAACGCCAACGACAACTACGGCGACAACGGCCTTGCCTACTTCAAGCAGTTCGCCAACGCCTCGACCGGCAGCGACCTCTACACCAAGGGCATGGCCTCGGTCCCGGCGGTCACCGGTTCGACCCCGGACGACATCGCCGGCGCCATCAAGGCCGACGCCCAGGCCGGGACGCTCCCGCAGGTCTCCTGGGTGGTCGCCAACCAGGCGTTCTCCGAGCACCCCGACTGCCCGCCCAACGACGGTGCCCACTTCCTCAACCTGGTGATCCAGGCGCTGGCCGCCGACGAGACCACCTTCGACTCGACCGTCCTGTTCCTCAACTACGACGAGAACGACGGCTTCTTCGACCACGTCCCGCCGCCCGCCGCCCCGTCGGGGACCTCCGGCGAGTTCTACTCCGGCACCAACATCGGCCTCGGCTTCCGCGTGCCCATGCTGATCGTCTCGCCGTGGACCCGCGGCGGCTGGGTCGACTCCCAGGTCTACGACCACACCAGCGTCATCCAGTTCCTGGAGACCTGGACCGCAGCCCTGGGCACCCCGGCCGCGTGCGCAAACATCTCAGCCTGGCGCCGCCAGGTCTGCGGCGACCTCACCGGCGCCTTCGACTTCGCCAACCCCGTCTACGGCGCGCCGTCGCTGCCCAGCACCAGTGCGGTCTTCGGTCAGGCCAACTGCGACCCGCTGCCCAATCCGGCCCCGACCACCAACGCGCTGCCGGCGCAGGAGTCCGGCACCCGCTCCGCCCGCGCGCTGCCCTACCAGCCCAACGCGTGGGTCGACCACATCGAGTTCGACTCGGGCGGCAAGACGCTGGTCTGGATCCGGATGGCCAACCAGGGCGCGCAGGCCACCAGTCACGCCCACTACTCGATCTACGCCAATGCCTACCGCAGCGGCGGGCCGTGGCAGTACACCGTCGCGCCCTACGCCAACGGCACCGACGGCACGACGATCGATTACTTCAACGTCGGCACCAACTACGGTAGCGGCAAATACGACCTCACCTGCGTCGGCCCCAACCGCTTCCTGCGCCACTTCACCGGCAACACCACCGCCGCGGGCAAGAGCTGCGAGGCCACCACGACCTACGCCACCGCGCCGGACACCGGGAAGGAGGCGCTCTACGTCCACATGACCAACACCGGGACCAGCACCGTCACCTTCACGGTCACGTCGAACAACTACCGCAGTGACGGCCCGTGGACCTACCAGGTCGCCGCCGGACAGACCACGTCGGACTACTTCAACGCGGTCGCCAACCAGGACGGCTGGTACGACTTCACGGTCACCGTCAGCGGCGACTCCAGCTGGAGCCGCCGCGTCACCGGCCACATCGAGACCGGCTCGGCCAGCGTCACCGGCTGACCCGTCGTCAGGACCGCTCCCGAGGCGGCGCGTCCAGACCGCAGCTGTGCTGCGGGATGGGCTGCTCCGCCTCGGCGACGCGGGCCGGATTGCGGATCAGCGCGGCGGCCAGCACGCCGCTCAGCAGGCAGAGCGAGGCCGAGACCAGCGAGGCCTTGTGGAACCCGGCCGAGAACGTGGCCGGGTGCAGATAGGCGTCGCCGGTGATCCCGGCGACGGCCGGCAGCACCGCGACCGCGACCAGCGAGGCGGCACGTGCCACGTCGTTGTTGACCGCCGACGCCATGCCCGCGTGCTGCGCGGGGGCGGAGGAGAGCGCGGTCGACGTCAGCGGCGCGACCACCGTTGCCAGCCCGAAGCCGAGGACCAGCACGGCGGGCAGCACCTCGGTCCAGTACGTGCCGGAGCCGGTGACCCGGACCATCAGCGCGATGCCCACGCCGACCAGGCACGGGCCCACGCTCATCTGCAGCCGCGGCCCGATCCGTCCGGACAGCGCGCCGGAGCGCGCGGAGAGCGCCAGCATGATCAGCGTCAGCGGCAGCAGCGAGACCCCGGCCTCCAGCGCGGAGTAGCCGGAGACCTGCTGCAGTTGGATCGGCAGCAGGAACAGCACGCCGCCCAGCGCCCCGTACATCACGAAGGTGACCACGTTGGTCGCGGTGAACTGCCGTGAGGAGAAGAGCGAGAGCGGCAGCATCGGGGCGGGCGTGTGCCCCTCCCACCAGACGAAGGCCGCCAGCAGTGCCACCCCGCCGAACAGCGAGGTGAGCACGCCCGCGCTCTGGAAGCCGCTGGACGGTCCCTCGATCAGCCCGTAGGTGACGCCGACCAGGCCGAGCGTGATCAGCGCCCCGCCGGTCAGGTCGATCCGCGTTCCGCGCGTGGCCGGATCGCGCGACTCGGGGACATGACGCAGCGCCACTGCCACCACCCCGACGGCCAACGGCAGGTTGATCACGAAGATCAGCCGCCAGGACACCGCCTGCACCAGCCAGCCGCCCAGGAACGGGCCGATGGCGGTGGCCACCCCGCTCAGCCCGGACCACGCGCCGATGGCCCGGCCCCGGTCCTCGGGGACGAACGACGCTTCCAGGATCGCCAGGCTGCCCGGCGTCAACAGCGCTGCGCCGACGCCCTGCAACGCGCGCGAGGCGATGAGCACCGACACGTTCGGCGCCAGCCCGCAGAGCAGTGACGCGCAGGCGAACCAGACCACGCCGATCACGAAGAACCGCTTGCGCCCGTACCGGTCGCCGAGCGAACCGGCGACCAGCAACAGGCCTGCCAGGGTGAGGGTGTAAGCGGTGACCACCCACTGGAGTCCGGCCAGTCCGACGCCGAAGTCCCGACCGATCGCGGGCAGGGCGATGCCGACCACGGTCGCGTCGATGGACGCCAGCGCGGAGCCCATCACGGTGGCCGCCAGCACCCACCGGCCGGGGCCGGTTCCGAACCGCAGTGCGGGTGCGGCGTCGTCTGCGGGTTGCGCCGGCGGCGGGGCCGGAGAAGGCGTGCCCATGATCGCAGCGTAGCCCGCCGGGCCCGTCGGACCCGGCGGATTCCGCGAGTTTCGCGCGCACGGTTCCGCGCGTGCGAGTGATGTACGGGGCGCTCCGGCTCAGCCGGTGACGCTGGCCGAGCCGGTCTCGATGTGGCCCATGGCCCGGCGGCTCCAGCTGGAGTCGGCATCGACGGTGACCGTGAAGTCGTACCAGCCGTCGGCGATGGACACGGCGTTGAAGAAGTCCGAGACCGTCGCGCCCGGTGCGACCTGGTAGGTCCAGGTGCCGCTGCGGTAGTGGTTCGAGGTGATGGTGTAGGTGACGGTGGCAGTGCCGGTGTTGGTCATGGTGAACCAGACCGCGTCCTTGCCGCTGTCCGGCGCCGGGGCGTAGTGGGTCGTCGCCTCGCAGCCCTTGGCCGCGCCGTTGCCGTTGCCGGTGAAGTGGCGCAGGAAGCGGTTGGGGCCGACGCAGCTGAGGTCGTAGTCGCCGTTACCGTAGTTGGTGCCGACGTTGTAGAAGTCCCGGGTGCTGCCGTCGGTGCCGTTGGCGTAGGGCGCGACGGTGTACTGCCACGGCCCGCCGCTGCGGAAGTTGTTGGCGTAGACGGAGTAGTGGGCGTAGGCGGCGGCCTGCGCGCCCTGGTTGGCCATGGTGATCCAGACCTGGACCTGGCCGTTGGCGCCGTACGTGACGCTGTCGATCCACGCGTTGGGCTGGTAGGGCAGCGCGCGGGCGGAGCGGGTGCCGGACTCCTGCGTCGGCATGGAGTTGGTGCCGGGAGCCGGGTTGATCTGCAGGTTAGCCGTCGCCTGGCTGATCGTGGCGCTGGTGTCCGGCAGGGACGGCAGGCCGTAGACGGGGTTGGCGAAGTCGAAGGCGCCGGTGAGGTCGCCGCAGACCTGGCGGCGCCAGGCTGAGATGTTTGCGCACGCGGCCGGGGTGCCCAGGGCTGCGGTCCAGGTCTCCAGGAACTGGATGACGCTGGTGTGGTCGTAGACCTGGGAGTCGACCCAGCCGCCGCGGGTCCACGGCGAGACGATCAGCATGGGCACGCGGAAGCCGAGGCCGATGTTGGTGCCGGAGTAGAACTCGCCGGAGGTCCCCGACGGGGCGGCGGGCGGCGGGACGTGGTCGAAGAAGCCGTCGTTCTCGTCGTAGTTGAGGAACAGGACGGTCGAGTCGAAGGTGTCCGGGTCCGCGGCGAGCGCTTGGATGACCAGGTTGACGAAGTGCGCACCGTTCTCCGGCGGACCGTCAGGGTGCTCGGAGAAGAGCTGGTTCGCGACCACCCAGCTCACCTGCGGGAGCGTCCCGGCCTGGGCGTCGGCCTTGATGGCGGCGGCGATGTCGTCCGGCGTCGACCCGGTACTCGGTACCGATCCCATGCCCTGCGTCGCCAGCGGGCTCGAACTGGGCGCGCTGGTGAACTGCTTGAAGTAAGCCAGGGCGTTGTCGCCGAAGTTGTCACCGGCGTTCTGGTAGACCTTCCAGCTGACGCCCGCGTTCTGCAGTGCCTCGGCGTAGGTCTGCCACGAGAGCCCGGACTCGGAACCGCCGTCGTACGCCGGGCCGCCCGCGGTGGCGGACGGGTCGATCATGCCGGACCACAGGTAGGTCCGGTTGGGACCGGTCGCCGACAGGATCGAGCAGTGGTACGCGTCGCAGACGGTGTAGGCGTCGGCCAGCGCGTAGTGGAACGGGATGTCGGACCTGGTCATGAAGCCCATGGTCCGGTCGGAGCCCTTGGCCGAGATCCAGGAGTCCATCTTGCCGTTGTTCCAGGCGGTGTGCTGCGTCGACCAGGAGTGGTCCAACGAGCCGTCGCACTGGGCGAGTTGCTCCTTGCTCACACCCCACCACCAGGTGGAGGTGTCGCTGAGCTGCCACGGGTACTGCCGTCCACTGCCGTTGGGCTGGTTGAAGACGCTGTTGCCACCGGAGATCTGGATGGCCGAGCGGTCGTCGAAGCCGCGCACGCCCTGGAGCGTGCCGAAGTAGTGGTCGAAGCTGCGGTTTTCCTGCATCAGCACGACGACGTGCTTGACGTCGGTGATCGTGCCCGTGGTCGCGGCGGACGCGCGAGACGTGGTGCCGGGCAGGGCGTCCAGTCCCAGCACCGCGCCGAGCGCGGCTGCGGAACCGAGGAACGTACGACGGGTGACGGGCGCCACGAGAGGCCTCCGGAACGAGAGATTCAGACCGACGCCGAAGACGATCCAACGCTCGGATGTCAACTGGCGGGTAACAAAGTGGCAGGACGGTGAATCAAAGCGAACGCTTGGACCAGACTCGTTACCGAACAGTAATGATGGGGCGTGAGCGCACGCGGATCGGGCGGCCTGCGCGGCCTCGTTTCGGCTGCGCTGCGTGACGTCGGACGGCCCGGAGCCCGATCCGACACTCTTTCAGCAGACAATCAGCCTTCGTTCAGACTTTTCTGAGGCGGTCTGCGATTTCCCTGGTCACAGCGCCTGACGGTGGGTCTGCTCCGGGCGCCGCTGCGTCCGAAAGCGGGACCTTGATCCTCCATCACGGTGACGGACCGATCGCTCAGCGCGACATTCGACGAACCATCAGATTGTCTGATTATGCGGCGCGGGTCTTCCGGCCCGTCTGCGCGGTGCACAGTGCACCGTGGCCGCACCGTCTCGGAGGTCCATCAAAAATGCGTTCTGTTCGCGTTCTCGCCGCGGCCGGTCTGACGGCCGGTCTGGTCGCGCTGCCCGTCTCCTCTGCCTTCGCCGCCACCACCACGGCGCCGGCCGGCCACCACCACCCCGCCGCTGCCTGCGTCAAGGCCGCCAAGGAGCTCGACAAGGCGAAGGACGACCTGAAGAAGGCCCTGAAGTCCGACAAGGACTGGGCCATCGCCAAGGCCAAGCGGGAGGTCGCCCGCGCCTGGGACCGTGTCCAGGACGCCTGCTGCCTGGGCCACCGCGACCACCGCGGTCATGTCCAGGCCGGTCTCGGCGGCACCCAGAGCGGCACCGCCAACGGTGCCCTCGCGGGCGGCGCCGCTGCCGTCGCCGCGGCCGGCGTGGGTGGCACGGCGCTGGTGCGCCGTCGCAACCTCGGTCGCTGAGGTAGCAGGTCCCGCAAGTAGTGAAGTAGTGAAGTAGCGAAGGTGCAGTTGCTTGCCGCCGCGCGCACGGACATCGGACATCGACGTCTGACGTGCGCGTGGCGGCAGAACTGCGTGACACAGGCATCGCCCGATCGACTGATCGCCTGACCGACTGACTGTTTGATCGTTCGACAGGTCGATCGCCTGACCGCTTGATTGCTCGACATGGTCGACTCGCTCGACCTGCTTGTTGAAGTCCGGAGACCACCATGGCTCAGCCGCGCAGCGGTAACTCTTCTCGCAGCCAACGGATCGGCTGGACGCTGGTTGCCGCGTCCGCCGTGCTCGGCGGCGTCATGCTCGCCGCTGCCGCCCCCGGCTCATCGCCGCCTCCGCCGCCCTCGGCGGCAGACGCGCTCCCGTCCGGCTCCGCATCCGGCGCCGCCGCCGAGGACGCGGCGCTGGGCTTCCCCGACATGGCCGACTCGGTTCCGACGCGGATCCGCATCCCGGAGATCGCCGTGGACGCGCCGCTGATGCCGCTGACCACCGACCCCACCGGCCAGAGCCTCGCCGTCCCGCCGGACGACAACCGCAACCTGGCGGGCTGGGACAGCCAGGGCGTCACCCCGGGCAGCATCGGCACGGCGGTCATCGTCGGCCACGTCGACAGCAAGACCGGCCCCGCCGTCTTCTACGGCCTGAGCGTGCTGCACAAGGGCGAGGTCATCGACGTCCTGCGGGCGGACAGGCACACCGCGGAGTTCACGATCGACGGGATCAACGTCTACGCGAAGAGCGCCTTCCCGAGCTCCGTCTACGACAACACCCTTCGCCCGGAGCTCCGACTGATCACCTGTGGCGGCTCCTACAGCAGTGCCGGCGGCTACAACGCCAACGTCGTCGTCTTCGCCCACCTGACGAAGGACATCCCACCGTCCGGCGCGGGTTCGACGACCGCATCCGTCAGCGCGTCCCCTGGTGCGTCCCCGAACTCCTCTCCCAACTCCTCTCCGAACTTCCCCCCGAAGGTGTCGCCGTGACGACGACCGTCGCGTAGCCCATGGTGAAGGCGCGGCTGCGTCAGCGGGACTACGCGTCCGCGAGCTCCACGTCGAGCGCGGACTGCAGCCAGGCGTGGGCGGCTCCCAGCGTGGGCGCCGTCGACAGCTCGCCCGCCAGTTGCCAGTACCGGTCCATCACCGGCTCCGCGCCCAAGGCGAGCGCCCGGCCGAGCGTGCGGCGGAACGCCGGGGTGTCGCGTGCGTCCTGTGCGCGGGCGTGCGCGTCCACGAAGCAGTCGAGCGCCGCGCCTGGATGGGGCGGGCGCTGCGCGAGGAGCGGGGCGAGGGCCAGGGTGTAGGCCTCGAACAGGCCGTCGTAGAGCACGTCGGCGCGGGGCACGACCGGCCGGTGCGCGGCCAGGCACGCGTCGGAGGCGGAACCGGTCAGCGCGTGAAGTCGGGCGAAGGTCAGCACCTGCGCCGGAGTGGGCGCTTCGGGGAGCTGCGGCACGGCCATGTCGGTGATCGAGGCCACCAGCCGGGCCGGGAGCGGGTACGGCAGGAGCCGTCGCCAGTACCGGACCACCGCGTCCGTGTCCGGCGGCGAGGCGAGCGCGCCGATCAGGCGCAGCCGCTCGGGCCGCTGCTCCGGCGCGGACTCGTGCAGCAGCCGCAGCCCTGCCTCGCGCCAGCGCAGCGCGGTCAGTTGGACGCCGAGCTCGTCCAGCTGCCGTTCGACGACATCCGCCAGCGCGGCCCCGTCCAGTCCGGCCCCGTCCGGCGCGTCGCCGCGCTCGCCGTCCAGTACCCGGCCGATCTCCGGCAGCGGCATGCGCAGTCCGCGCAGCGAACGGATCAGCTGCAGCCGCTCGACGGCCTCCGGCGCGTAACGGCGGTGCCCGCCGCTGCTCCGGTCCGCCTCGGGCAGCAACCCCCGGTCGGACCAGAAGCGCAGGGTCTTCACGGTCACCCCGGCGCGCTCGGCGAGTTCGCCGATGGTCAGCAGCTCGGGTCGGGACACGACTTGAACCTCCATCAGGGGGAGTTCCTACGGTACTGGTACGGCGCGGCCGCACCCGGAGGGTGTACCGCGGGGGACAAGAGACGTGGAGGTCTCACCATGACGGCATTCATCCTGGCCTCCGGCCCGTTCACCGGCGCAGCCGTGTGGGACGAGGTGGCCGCCGGGCTGCGCGCGGCCGGTGCGCAGGTGCTTCCCGCTGCGCTGGCCGGAGCGGAGGGCGCGGAGGGGGCGGGGGCCGACCTGGAAGCGCACATCGAGGAGGTTGTCCGGCTGATCGACTCCCTCGATGCGGCTGACCCAGGCGATGCGGCTGACGCAGGCGATGCCGGAGACGCGCCTGACGCGTCGCCCGTGGTCCTGGTTGGCCACGACTACGGCATCCACCCCGTGCTCGGCGCGGCGGCGCGGCGGTCGGAGCGGGTGGCCCGGATCGTGTACCTGGACGCGGGCCTGCCGCAGGACGGCGATGCGCCGCTCGCGCTCGTGCCCGACCCGGGCGTCCACGCGCTGCTGAGCGGGCAGCCCGACGCGCTGGTCCCGCCGCCCGAGGGGGAGGAGTGGCAGCGCTGGGGCAGCACCGCCGGACTCTCCGCGCAGCACCTCGACCGCCTCTCCGCGCTCGCCGCGCCGCAGCCCGGCCGCACGCTGACCCAGCCGCTGCGGCTGACCGGCAGCATCGACGCGGTGCCGACCAGCGGCATCCTCTGTACGGCGGGCGGCACCACGATCGCCGCGGTGCAGAACCTCGTCTCCTACGGACCGCCGCAGTTCCGGTGGCTCGCCGACCCACGGATCGGCTTCTTCGAGCTGGCGACCGGCCACTGGCCGATGCTCTCCGAACCGCAGGCGCTGGCCGGGGCGTTGCTCAGCGCCGCCGCAGGGGAGGGACGACGGCTGGATCCGCCGAAGGACGCGCCCGAGGGCGCGGCCGGGCGCCCGCAGGGCTTCCTGTTGGACGTTCCGGAGTGCCCTCGCGAGCGCATCGGTCGGGTGGACCTGCACCTGCCGGACGGGGGTGCGGCGAGCGGGCCGCGTCCGGCGATCGTGTTCGTCCACGGCGGCCCGCTGCCCCGCGACATGGAGCCGGGTATCCGCGACGCGCCGCTCTACCTCTGCTACGCCCGACTTGCAGTGAGCCTGGGCGTGGTCGGCGCGGTCGTCGCCCACCGCCTGCACGCCCTGACCGACTTCCCGACCGCTGCGGCGGACGTCGCCGAGGCGGTGGAGACGGTCCGCAGCGACCCGCGCGTCGACGCCGACCGCGTCGCCCTCTGGTTCTTCTCCGGTGGCGGCCTGCTCACCACCGACTGGCTCGCCGCACCGCCGAGTTGGCTCCGCTGCCTGGCCGCCAGCTACCCGCTCCTCGCCCCGCTGCCGACCTGGCTCGCGGTCGACCCCCACTTCCGCCCGGCGGACGCCCTCCACGGCGCGACCCGCCTGCCCCTCGTCCTGACCCGCGCCGGTCTTGAGGGCCCCGACATCGCCGCCACCGTCGCGGACTTCCTCACGGCGGCGAAGGACGCCGGAGTCGCGGTCGACATCGTCGACGTGCCGAACGGCCACCACGCCTTCGAACATGCCGACCAGACGGACGAGTCCCGCGCGGCCGTCCTCGACGGGATGCGCGCGGTCCTCGCCTACCTCGAAGGGTGAGCCCCGGGTCTCGCGACGCCTGCTGAGACTCGCCGGCTCACTCCCTGGCGGGGGCCTTACCAATCGGGCAAGTAAGTGATATCACTTTGTTCAGCAGAGGATCGGCAGCAGGGAGAAGGACATGGCGACGACACTGCAGCTGGAGCGCGCGATGCCGGGGGCGACGATGGCGGTCCAGGACCGCCACGGCAGCTGGGCGATCCTGCTCGATGGCCAGGAGGTCGGGCACATCGCACCGGACGAGGCCTTCGAGACGCAGGTGGCGCCCGGCTCGCACACCCTCCAGCTGACCTCGACCGGCAAGCGCCGCAGTCCCGTCCGGACGTTCAGCGCCGCGAACGCGTCCACGGTTGAGTTCCGATGCCACTCCCAGCCGGTCTGGCCACTGATGCTGATGGCACTGGCGCTGCCCGGGCGGTGGATCGCCCTCAAGCAGCGCTAGTGCCGCGTCAGCGCAGCGCTGGTGCAGTGCTGAGGGGCGTGGGCGTGGGCGTGGGCGCCGGTGCGGGTCACGGCTCCGGTTCGCGGGGGCTGCCCTCGGCCCACACCTGCTCGACGGCGCCCCACCACTCCCAGCACTCCGGGCAGCGGCACTCCGGGGCGATCTCCTCGACGTCCCCGATCGGCCGGGTGTCGGCGACCGGATCGATGCGGTAGCCGCACATCGCCACGAACGCGCCCTGGCGCACGACGTGCCAGCGTGTGGTGTCCCGGCCGACCGGATCGGCCGGCTCGTGCTGCGCGCGCAGCTCGTAGCCGGTCACTCCCACACCCCGGCGTCGCCGCCCTGCCAGTCGATCAGGCCGGGCGCGTCGACGGCGTGCTCGTCGAGGCCCGCGCGGCGTAGGAACTCCAGCACGTCCGTGAGCCCGTAGGCCTTGCCGACATGGGCGGTGAGGATGTCGACCCGGCGGAACGGACCGGTCTGTGGGTCGGTTTCGACGGGGTGCACGACCACGTGCGTGGCGTGCCCGGTGTCCCTGATGTCCCCGGCGCCGTCGGCGTCGCTGATGTCCTCGGTGTCCTCGGCGTGTGGCTCGCTCATGCCGTCCAGCGTGGGGAGGCCACGCAGTGATCGCACTCGGGTTCGGCATACCGCCACTCGAACGAATGAAACGAACGAACAAGACGCAGCGGAGCGGATCGGGCCGTTCGCGCAACTGCCACGCGGCCGTAACGGTGGTCCATTGACCGGGGCCACGGCACTTGCGAGCATTCCGGGCATGACGTCGTCGGAGTGTCCCCGCATCAGGTAGCCCGCAGTACCGGGCTACCACGCCGTGCCGTGGCCGACCCCGGACAGAGGATCACCTGTGCTGCCAGCGCTCATCGCGACGCCGGACCCGCAGCCGCCCGCCGCCGAGCGGCCGGACGGAGCGGCTGCCGTGCTGCGGGCCGTCCTGGACCAGGGCCCGTTGGCCCGCACCGCGATCGCGGGGGAGACCGGGCTGAGCGCTGCGGCCGTGTCGCGGCATGCGGCGGACCTGCTCGCGATGGGGCTGGTCCGGCAACCACCCGAGCCCGCGCAGCCGTCCCGGCCGGGACGCCCACGGATCCCCCTCGACATCGACACCTCGCACCACTTCGCTGCGGGCGTGCACATCGCCGTGCCGCAGCTGACGTTCTCGCTGACCGACCTGCGCGGGCGCGTGGTCGCGTCCGAGCGTGTGCCGAGGGAGCCGCACCCCGGTGCGGTCCTGCGGCAGGCGGCCGGACTGCTGCCGGGCTTCGTGCGGCGGCACGCCCGGGGCGGCTCGGTGCTCGGGCTCGGCGTGGTCACCGGCGGCTGGGTGGATCCGGGCGCGGGGCTCCTCGTGGAGAACGCCGCACTCGGCTGGCGTGACGTCCCGCTGCGGCGCGCGCTGCAGCGGATGGTCCGGTTGCCGGTCCATGTCGAGGGGCACGCCCGGGCGCTGGCCCGGGCGGAGCTGCTGTTCGGTGCGGGCGGAAACGGCGTTCTCGTGCACCTGTTCGTGGGCAACGCCGTCGACGCGGCGATCGCCACCGGCGGGATCCTGATGCGCGGCCGTCGGTACGGTGCAGGCGGCATCGCGCACCTCCCCGTCCCCGGGTCGACGGAAGCATGCCCGTGCGGTCGTACCGGCTGCCTTCAGGTGACCGTCGCTGACCGCGCCGTCGCGGAGCGCGCCGCCGCCGAGGGCATCGTCCCGCGTCCTGACCTGCCGTTGCTGCTGCGTGCCGCGCGTGCGGGCGACGCCCGTGCCCTGGAGCTGTGCCGGTCCCGGCTCCGGGCGGTAGCCCGTGCGGTCCGGCCGATGCTCGACCTGATCAGCCCGGACACCGTGGTGCTGACCGAGAGCGTGACCCTCCATCTTCCGGAACTGCTAGCCGAGTTGAGCCGGGATCTGGGCGCTTCCGCCGGTCAGGTGCGGGTCGGCTCCTTCGGCGTGGACACGCTCGCGGTGGCGGCGGCTGCGCCGGTGCTCGCGGCGGTCTACCAGGACCCGTTGGGACTGCGCACGGTCGGGGGTACGCGGTGAGGCGTGACCGGGTGGGGTTTCTTCCGCGCCGCCAGAAAACGTTGTCCGCACGGTCATCGGGGCAGCAGACTGCTGCCATGGACGCACAGCAGAGGGCCACGGTCCGGGCAGCCGCGCAGCGGCACCCCGTGAACGCCTTCCGTGCGCACCACTTCGCGGGCCTGCGCTGTCACGCCTGCTGACCGGCTTCTGAGCGCAGCGCGCATTCCGTTGCCGCTGCCGTTGCCATTGCCACTGCCGTTCCCGGCGCAGTAGTCGCCGGGTCGGATTCTTCTCCTCGCACACACAGGCACGTCCACAGGCACGTCCGCATCCGCAGGCACGTGCCCGCAGGGCGATGCCGTCGTGCCCCGACGGAACAGATCCGTCATCACCGAAAGGAAACCGCCACCATGAGCACGCCTTCCGTCCGTCCCGTCGCCGGTCACATCGGCGCCGACATCGACGGCGTGGACCTCGCCCAGCCACTGTCCGCCGAGGCTGTCGACACCATCAAGCGGGCCCTCCACCGCCACAAGGTCGTCTTCTTCCGGGGGCAGCAACTCGACCACGCCACCCAGATCGCCTTCGCCCGTCAGTTCGGCGAGCTCACCTACGCCCACCCGCACGACGACACCCCGCCCGAGGAGCACCCCGAGATCTTCACGGTCGATCCGCGCCGGTTCGAGGAGCGCTACGGAAAGAACTTCCGTGACGAGTACCGCAAGCGCCGGTACAGCTACGTCGACGGCTGGCACACCGACGTCACCCCGGCGGTGAACCCGCCCGCCGGATCCGTCCTGCGCGCCGAGACCGTCCCCGAGTTCGGCGGTGACACGCACTGGACCAACCTCGTCGCCGCGTACGAGGGGCTGTCCGCACCCGTCCGGGCCTTTGTAGACACCCTGCGCGCCGAGCATCGCTACGGCGGCAGCCGAACCGTCGACGGCGACAGCGAGTACGCCCGCAGGATCAACGACAACCTGCTGGTGGCCGTTCATCCCGTGGTCCGGGTGCACCCGGAGACGGGGGAGCGCGCGCTCTTCGTCAACCCCGGCTTCACCAGCCACATCGTCGACGTGACGCCGAGTGAGAGCAAGCGCATCCTCGACCTGCTCTACGCCGAGATCACCCGGCCCGAGTACACGGTCCGGTTCCGCTGGGAGCCCGGCCATGTCGCCTTCTGGGACAACCGCGCCACCGCCCACCTCGCCCCGCGCGACCTGGAGCACCTGGACGTGGAACGCCGCCTGCACCGGGTCACCCTGATCGGCGAGACGCCGGTCGGACCGGACGGCCGCGAGTCCGAACTCGTCGCCGGTCGGCCCTTCACCGCCAACCACCGTGTCACGGTCGCCTCCTGACGCACCGGCAGCCACACCCGCACCCGCACTGCAGCGGCGGCGGACAGCCACCCGCCGCCGCTCCCGCCACGACCCGACCGGAAGGACCACACATCCGTGTCTGCTCCACAGGGCCTCTCCGCCCCGAACCGAAGACTGTTCCTGCAGACCCTCCTGGGCGCCGGTGCCGCGCTCGGCCTCAGTGCCTGCACCGCCGCCGCAGCCAGCGGCCCGGCCCTGTCGTCCACCGCGCCGCTGCCCACCCGGGTGCCGTCGGGGGGCAGCCTGACCATCGCCTCCGCCCTCGGGGCCGAGCAGCTCCAGCTCCAACTCTCGGGCCTGATCAAGCAGATCCCCTTCACCGTCCCGTCCTGGCCGAACATCAGCGCGGGACCGGACGTGATCAACGCGTTCCGCGCCAACTCCCTCGACCTGGCCAACAACGCCGGCATCCCGCCGATCCAGGCCCACTACCAGGGTTTCGACACCCGGATCGTGGCGATCGACCTGACCCGCAAGCCGTCGTACCTGTTCGCCACCAAGCCGCACAGCGACATCCGGTCGGTGGCCGAGTTCGCGGGAAGGAAGCTGGCCTTCTCGCAGGGACAGGCGCAGGGTGTGGTGTTGTTGCGGGCGCTGCGCGAGGCCGGGCTGAAGGACTCCGACGTGCAGCTGGTGCCGCTGACGAGCGATCAGTTCCTGACCGCCCTGGAGGCCGGACAGGTGGACATCGCACCGCTGGCCATCTCCCAGGCGCCCGCCTATCTCAACCGCTACGCCTCGGACGGTGCGCACACCGTCACCACCGACGTCGTGGACCTGCTCAACCTGCTGTGGGCTCCGGCCGAGGTGCTCGCCGACTCGGACAAGGCCGCCGCCGTCGCGGCCTTCATTCCCCTCTGGGCCAAGGGCCTGGTCTGGGTCTACGAGAACCCGTCCGTCTGGGAGGACGAGTACTACGTCAAGACCCAGAACATCAGCGCCGCCCAGGCCCAGCAGGTCACCGCGCTGAGCAACAAGCCGCTGCTGCCCCCGAGTTGGGACGAGGCCATTGCCTGGGAGCAGGAGACCGTCGACCTCCTGGCCCAGGGCGGCTATGTGAACTCCTTCAAGGCCGAGGTGCTCTTCGACCGCCGGTTCGAGCACCTCGCGGCCGCCGCCGTCCCCGTCGAATACCGGAGTTGACGATGGCAGAGAACGCATCGACCGCAACGGTGGCCGTGCCCGAACGGCTCGTCACCGCGTCCGCGCCGGCCGTCGTACCGGTACTCGCGCCGAGTGCGCCGAGCGAGCCGAGTGCGCCGAGTGCGAGGTCCGCACGTCCCCGGGTGCGGCGACTCGCGCCCGGCCGACGCCGACCCTACGCCCGGCTCGTCGGCCCGCTGCTCCTGCTGGCCGTCTGGTCCGGGGCCAGCGCCGCCGGACTGCTGGACCCGAGGATCCTGCCCGCACCCTGGACCGTGCTGCACACCGGCGCGCATCTGTGGACCGCAGGGACGCTGCGCACCGATCTGGGCACCTCCCTCTGGCGCGCGGTCCAGGGCTTCACGATCGGGCTGGTGGCCGGCGTGGTGCTCGCGCTCGCCGCCGGGCTGAGCCGGATCGGCGAGGCGCTGATCGACGGCACCGTGCAGGTCAACCGTGCCGTCCCGACCCTGGGCCTGATCCCGCTGTTCATCCTCTGGCTGGGCATCGGCGAGACATTCAAGATCGTCATCATCGCGATCGTCGTCTACATCCCGGTCTACCTCAACCTGCATGCCGCCCTGTCCGGCATCGACGCCCGCTATGTCGAACTCGCCGAGGTGCTGCGGCTGAGCCGGTGGCAGTTCGTCCGGCAGGTCGTCATCCCCGGTGCGCTGCCCGGATTCTTCGTCGGACTGCGCCTCGGAGTCACCGGCTCCTGGCTCTCCCTGGTCGTCCTGGAGCAGATCAACGCCACCAACGGCCTCGGCTACCTGATGTTCCAGGCACAGAACTACGGCCAGACCGACGTCATCGTCCTCGGACTGCTCATCTACGGCGTCTTCGGCTTCGCCTCGGATGCGGCAGTCCGTCTCCTGGAGAGGAGGGTCCTGGCATGGCGCCGATCGCTGAGCAGCTGACCCCCACGGCAACTGATCTGCCGACCCTGACCCCCGCCGTCCGACTCACCGGCCTGACCAGGTCCTTCGGTGAGCGCACCGTGCTCGACGGCATCGACCTGGAGATCCCGTCCGGCCAGTTCGTCGCCCTGCTCGGCCGCTCCGGCTCCGGCAAGACCACCCTGCTGCGCGCAGTCGCCGGGCTCGACCACGACACGGTGGGCAGCGGCGGCATCGACACTCCGGAGCGGGCCTCGGTGGTCTTCCAGGACTCCCGACTGCTGCCCTGGCGCCGGGTGTTGGACAACGTCCTGCTCGGCCTGGACAGGCGGGACGCCGACGGTCGTGACGCGGCCCTGCGCGGCCGGGAGGCGCTCGCCGAGGTGGGGCTGGCCGGGCGCGAGAACGCCTGGCCCGGTCAACTCTCCGGCGGCGAGCAGCAGCGTGCCGCACTCGCCCGCGCGCTGGTCAGGGATCCCGAACTGCTGCTCGCCGACGAGCCGTTCGGCGCGCTCGACGCCCTCACCCGGATCCGGATGCACGCGCTGCTGCGCGAACTGTGGCAACGCCACCACCCGTCCGTGCTCCTGGTCACCCACGACGTCGACGAGGCCGCCGTGTTGGCCGACCGAGTCCTCGTCCTCGACCAGGGCCGCACCTCCCTCGACCTGACGGTCGATCTGCCCCACCCGCGTTCCTACCGCGACCCGCGGTTGGGGGAGTACCGCGAGCGGCTGCTCGCCGCGCTCGGCGTCGGCCCGGACGGCGAAGCCGAGTCCGAAGACCGAGGGGAGGGCTGAGATGGGCGAGTATCTCTGGTACATACCCAACACGGTGGAACCCGGCCACCGCGGTGACGACACGCGCGACGGCTGGGGCACGCTCGACCACTCGACCGAACTCGCGCGGGCCGTGGAGGACCACGGCTGGGCCGGGGCGCTGCTGGGCACCGGCTGGGGACGGCCCGACACCTTCACCGTCGCGGCGTCGCTCGCGGCGCGCACGACGACCTTCAAGCCGCTCGTCGCGGTCCGGCCCGGGTACTGGCACCCGGCGAACTTCGCATCGGCCGCGGCCACGCTCGACCAGCTCAGCCGGGGCCGGGTCCTGGTCAACATCGTCAGCGGCCTGGACAACGCCGCGTCCTACGGCGACGGCGAGTTCGACCAGTCCCGCCGTTACGAGCGCACGCGGGAGTTCCTCCAGTTGGTGCGCCGGCTGTGGAGCGAGGAGCAGGTGACCTTCCACGGCGAGCACTACCGGGTGACCGACTCCTCCGTCCGTCCGCGTCCGTGGGGCGCGGACGAGGGACGGCATCCGCGCCTGTACTTCGGTGGAGCGAGCGCCGCCGCGGAGCGGGTGGCCGCGCAGGAGGCGGACGTCCAACTGTTCTGGGGCGAACCGCTGGACGGCGTCGCCGAGCGGATCGACCGGCTCCGCACCCTCAGCGGGACGGTCGAAAGACGGCACCGGCCACTGGAGTTCGGACTGCGCGTGACGACCCTCGTCCGGGACACCAGCGAGGAGGCCTGGCGCGACGCGGAGGACAAGGTCGCCCGGATGGCACAGCAGGGACCGAAGGACCCCGAGGCGTTCCAACGCCGGACGGCGGTCGGCCAGCGCCGCCTGCTCGACCTGACGGCACGCGGGGAGGTCCTGGACAGCTGCCTCTACACGGAGCCGGGCCGCTACGGAGGCGGCGGCGCCGGGACGACCTGGCTGGTCGGCTCCGCACGGGAGGTCGCCGACGCCCTGGAGCGGTACCGCGCGTTGGGTGTGACCCACTTCGTGCTGTCCGACACGCCCTACAAGCAGGAGATCGCCAGGGTCGGCGACCAGCTCCTGCCGCTGCTGAAGCAGCCCGCTCCCGCCACGACCCCGCTGGAGGTCCCCGCATGACCACACTCGTGCACGACACGTCAGCACTGCACGACGCGGCAGCACTGCGCGCGGTCTACGGTGCCTTTCCCTCCGGCGTCACGGCAGTCGCCGCCCTGGTCGAGGGGCGACCGGTCGGGCTGGCGGCCAGCTCCTTCACGTCCGTGTCCCTCGCGCCGCCGCTCGTCTCGGTGTGCGCGGGGCAGACCTCGTCGACCTGGCCGCTGCTGCGCCGCGCCGAGCGCCTTGGGGTCAGTGTGCTGGGCGCGGAGCACGCTCTGCTCTGCCGCCAGCTGGCCGGTCCGAGCGACGAGCGGTTCACCGGCGTCGCCTGGCGGGCGACCCCGGACGGCGCCGTGCTGCTGGACGGCGCGAGTGCCTGGTTCGACTGTTCGGTCGAGCAGGAGATCCGCGCCGGGGACCACGACATCCTCGTCCTCCGCGTCCACGACCTGTACGCCGAACCGGACGTCGAGCCCCTGGTCTTCCACACCGGGACGTTCCGTTCACTCCGCACCGACCCTACGAAGGACCGCTCATGAGCACCCGACCGCAACAGCAACGGCAACTGCACCTCAACCTGTTCATCCACGACACCGGACACCATGAGGCGTCCTGGCGACTCCCCGAGTCCGATCCCCATGCCGACCTGGACCTCGGCTTCCACCAGAGACTGGCCCGCATCGCGGAGGACGCGAAGTTCGACTCGGTGTTCCTGGCCGACAGCCCCGTGCTCTGGGGCGACCCCTCCCGTCGGCCCTCTGCGAGGCTGGAGCCCACCGTCCTCCTCGCCGCACTCGCTGCGGGCACGACGCGCATCGGGCTGATCGCCACGGCCTCGACCAGCTACAACGAGCCGTACAACCTGGCCCGCCGGTTCGCCTCACTGGACCACCTGTCGGGTGGGCGCGCAGGCTGGAACATCGTCACCACCGCGGGCGACGCGGCGGCACGCAACTTCGGCCTGGACGGGCAGCCGCTGCACCGGACCCGCTACGAGCGGGCCGCGGAGTTCCTCGACGTCTCGGCCAAGCTTTGGGACAGCTGGGCCGACGACGCGCTGGTGGGGGACAAGGACACCGGCGTGCACGCGCTGCCGGACCGCGTGCGTCCCGCTGGGCATCAGGGCCGGTTCTTCCGCGTCGAGGGGGCGCTGAACGTGCGCCGCTCGCCGCAGGGGCACCCCCTGCTCGTGCAGGCCGGCTCCTCGGAGGACGGCAGGGAGTTCGCCGCCCGGTGGGCGGAGGCGGTGTTCACCGCCCAGCCGACGCTGGCGGAGGGGCAGGCCTTCTACGCCGACGTCAAACGCCGTGCGGTGGCCTTCGGCCGCGACCCCGAGCACGTCAAGATCCTGCCCGGCATCGTCCCGGTCATCGGCGACACCGAGGCCGAAGCACGCGAGCTGGAGGCCGAACTGGACCGGCTGATCCGGCCCGAGTACGCGCGCGAGCAGCTGGCCGCGCTGCTGAAGGTGGAGCCGGAGGGGTTGGCCTTCGACGCGCAGTTGCCCGACGACCTCCCCTCCGAGGACGAGGTCGAGGGGTCGAAGAGCCGCTACACCCTGATCGTGGAGCTGGCCCGCCGGGAGCAGCTGACGGTGCGTCAACTCATCGGCCGGCTCGGCGGCGGCCGCGGGCACCGGACGTTCACCGGCACACCGGTCCAGGTCGCCGACACGATCGGGCACTGGTTCGAGCACGGTGCGGCCGACGGGTTCAACGTGATGCCCGCGGTGCTGCCGTCCGGCTTGGAGGTCTTCGTGGCGAAGGTGCTCCCGATCCTGCGCGAGCGCGGGCTGTTCCGCACCGACTACGAGGGCCGCACGCTGCGCGAGCACTACGGCCTGCCGCGTCCGGGGGCCCGGTTCGCCACCGCGCCGTCGGCGGTCGCCGAGCCGGTGTGACCTCAGATCCCACCGGGCGCTTCCGGGTAGACCCGGCGGATGCTGGAACCGAGCCGGGAGAGGTCCGCCCCGTAGACGTGGAGCGAGATCGCCTTTGCGGGACCGGTGTTGCCGACGCGGTGGATGTCGCCGGGCGGCGCGAGCGCGGAGAGCGCGCCGGTCGGGTTCACCACGCTCCCGTCCGGGATCAGTCGGCCGGTCCGGTCGCCGGGGGCCCGGCGATAGGTCCGCTCGGTCTCCTGGCCCTCATGGACGCCCGCGACGCACCAGCAGACATGGTCGTGGACGGGGGTGTGCTGGCCCGGCAGCCAGACCAGCGCGACGACGGAGAACCCGTCTTCGGGGCCGGTGTGCAGCAGGTGTTGACGGTAGGACCGGGGATCTCCCGCCTCCTGGGCAGGGGTGAGGAGGCCCGGTCGGCCGAGTAACGGTCCGAGCAGGTCGGCCACGTGGCGTGCGGTCAGGAGCGGGGGCAGGCCGCGTCGGAGCACCCGGTGGATGCCGGAGGCCAGGTCGTCGATCCACGGCGGCGTCCCGAGGTCGGACGAGTCACGTTCAGTGTCACGTGCAGTGTCACGTTCAGCGTGACCTGTAGCGTGACGTTCGGTGCTACGTGAGGTGGAGGAAGTCACGCGCTTCACAGTGCAGCGCGCGGTGGATCGCGTCCAAGAACGGTCTGTTGGGTGCTGCACAGCGTTGCTTATCGACCATCAGAAATGGTTGTGGGCGTCGGCGACCTGCTTGAGCACGTCGAGCACCAGGCCGATCGCGGGCACGTGCACGTGGTCGCGCAGCACGTACGCCGCGATCCTGCGCCGGGAGTGCGGTTCCACCGGACGTGCCGTCACCCGGTCGTGGCAGAGGAAGGCCAACATCAGCGCGGGCACCAGCGCGACCCCGGCCCCGACGGAGACGAGGTTCTGCACCGCGAGGTTGTCGTCGGTGGCGAAGACGATGTCGGGCGCGAACCCCTGCTCCGCGCAGGTGTGGAGCAGGTGCGCCTGGCACCGCGGGCAGCCCGCGATCCAGCGCTCCGACGCCAGGTCGGACAGCCGGACCACGTGCCGCCGCGCGCTCGGGTGGCCGACCGGCAGGAGTGCGGTGACCGGGTCCTCCATCAGCGGGAACTCGACCAGCTCCGCCGAGTCGCTCGCCTGGAGCTCCGGATAGCTGAACGCGAGCGCCACGTCGCAGCTGCCCTGCGGCACGCGCCGCAGCGAAGCGGGAGGCTCGTCCTCCTGCAACTCGATCCGGATGCCCGGATGTTCCGCCAGCAGGCGTGCGATCGCCTCCGGCACCAGGGTGGCGTTCGCGCTGGGGAAGGAGCAGATCCGCACCCGTCCGCCGTGCAGTCTGGCCAGGGCTCCGAGCTGCTGCTCCGCAGCCGACAACTGCCCGAGGATCAGGCCGGTGTGCCGCGCGAGCGTCTCGCCTGCCTCGGTCAGCCGCAGCCGGCGCCCGGCCCGGACGAAGAGCGGCATACCGACGCTGCGCTCGAGGGCCTTGATCTGCTGCGTGACCGCCGGCTGCGTGCACCCCATGGTCCGCGCCGCCGCGGAGAGCGTGCCCGCCCGTACGACTTCGTGGAAGGTGGCGAGATGGCGTGAGTCCAGCACTCTTCGAAGCATAAGCAGAAATTGAGCAATCGTCAGGTACATGACCCCACATGAGCGAGGTGGTATCCACCGGCGCACGCTGTGGCGGTCGTGGGCCGGAGCGGGCAATGGGCCCGTCGCCAACCCGACCTCGACCTGGAGGACACCGCCGGGTCGCGGCTGGGCGGCCAGGGCCGCCGCGGAGGCGGGTCGGCTGGCCGGGGTCTCGGCCGGGGTCTTGGCCGGGGGCCTGCGCGCAGGCCCCCGGGTCTTGACTCGAAGCATCCGTAAGTCGTAACTTACTGTTCGTGGATACTTACCGAGCTGGCGATGGCTTTGACGCCTTGGGGGATCGCACCAGGCGCTCCATAGTCGCGTGTTTGGCGGAGCGGCCGCGTGCCGTCGGCGAGCTGGCCGACGAGCTGCCGATCAGTCGGCCGGCGGTGTCCCAGCACCTGAAGGTGCTCAAGGAGGCAGGGCTGGTCACCGACCGCGCGGTCGGCACCCGCCGCGTCTACCGGCTCAATCCGGCGGGCGTGGCCGCGCTGCGCGATCAGCTTGAGACGTTCTGGAACCGCGCGCTGGACAGCTATCAGGACGTCGTGGAACAGACCGAGGAGAAGCCATGACCCAAGCAGCGGCTGCCGTGGTCCACAGGGAGATCGTCGTCCAGGCGCCGATCGAGCGGGCCTTCACCGTGTTCACCGAGCGGTTCGGCGACTTCAAGCCGCCGGAGCACAACCTGCTCGGTGTCGCGATCGCCGAGACGGTGTTCGAACCGAAGGTCGGCGGTCACATCTACGACCGGGGCGTCGACGGCAGCGAGTGCCGCTGGGCGCGCATCCTGGCCTTCGAGCCGCCGGACCGGGTGGTGTTCAGCTGGGACATCAGCCCGCAGTGGCAGATCGAGACCGACCCGGACAACACCAGCGAGGTCGAGGTCACCTTCGTCGCCGAGACCCCGCACCGCACCCGGGTGGAGCTGGAGCACCGCCACATCGACCGGCACGGCCCCGGCTGGCAGGCCGTCAGCGACGGCATCGCCCACGACCAGGGATGGCCGCTGTACCTCGCGCGGTACGCGGCCCTGTTCACGGAGGGCAGTTGAATGTCTGCGATCACGGTCAGCACCGAGGTGGACCGGTCAGCCGAGGACGTGTTCGCCTACGCCGTCGACCCGACTCGCTTCCACGAATGGCAGGCGGGCGTCATCGACGGCCGCATGGACCACCCCGGCGCCCCCGCTGAAGGAGACCGGTGCCTGACGACCCGGCGCATCGGCGGCGCCAACCGTCCCAGCACCGCCGAAGTCGTGCCCATCAACCCGCCCAAGACCTGGGGCGTGCGAGGCATCGACGGGCCCATCCGGGCGGCCGTCGACGTCACCGTCGAGCCCCTGACGGCTGATCGATCCCGGCTGACCATCACCGTGGACTTCGAAGGCCACGGCATCGGCAGGCTCCTTGTCCCGCTCGTCGTCCGCCGTCAGGCTCGCACGGAGATGCCGGCCAATCTGGCGACGCTGAAGCAGTGCCTCGAACGCAGCCGCCTCGAACGCAGCTAGGCGGCGCACGGCAGGCCAGGACGCGGATGCCGATCCGTCTGGATCATCGGTCTTCCGGCCAGACGCTCAGCGGGTGCTGCAGCGACTGGAGGACCGCGGGCTCGTCGAACGGGGCTCGGGGCGCGGCCGGATCGTGGACTACCACGTGACCGACGAGGGTCACCGTGTGCTGGCCGCCGTCACGCCACGGGCCGTCACGCCACGCCACAGGCCGAGGCCGTCATCGCCGACGCCCTTGTGGCGCTCGCTCCGCAGGGCCGGGCGGTCTTCCACGGCAGCGGGTGGCGAGTTCTTCCAGGGTCATGGGGTCGCGGGGTTCGGTGGGGAGGGTGGGTCGAGGTCGGTGGGGATGGGGACGTCGGTGGCGACGCGGACGGGACGCCGGGGAGACCGCCGCTCGGGTCGCCCCGCAGGGCGGCCATGTCGGCGTACTGGGGTGACGCCGTACTGGGCGCCGGTGACGCCGTACTTCTCCATCAGCTGGGCGTTGTCGGTGAGTTGGAGGGTGCCCATGCCCTTGATCGGGTAAGGCACGCGGACGCCCCGGGCGTCGTCGACGAGCTGGAAGAGGTCCCGATCTCCGGTGAATGAGACAACGTCAACTGTGCTGCGGCTGGACGGGCCGCGTCGGCCACGACGGTCGGCGAGACCTTGACTCATACGGGCTGCGGCCTCGCCGGGACTCGGCCGCTGTCCCGGATGTCTGGACAGCCGCTCCTGGTCTCAGGAAACTGACACAGTTGTCGAGGCGCGCAACGCGCCCACCCTCACGGCAGCACCATGCACCGATCCGAACGCACGTCGAACGGGAGAGGGGCAGAATAGTGAGTGACACGATCTCCGCCTGGTCAGGCATGGTGCCAGTAGACGACACCGAGCTGTGGGTGACCGACAGCGGCGGCTCCGGCCCCGTGGTCGTCTATCTGAACGGCTCGTTTGCTGGAATGAAGTACTGGAAGTACGTGATCGCTGGCCTCGGTGACGGCTACCGGCACATCTGCTTCGACGAGCGCGGCCGGGGCAAGTCCAAGACGTCGAAGGACTACTCCTTCGAGGCCTGCATCCGCAGCCTCGACGCGGTCCTGAAGGCACGGGACGTCGAAGAGCCTGTCCTTGTCGGGTGGTCCTACGGCGCGCCGACCGGCGTGTTCTGGGGCGACCGGAACCCCGCGAAGATCGTGGGTGTGGTCGCGATCGACGGCGCGGTGCCCTTCGGTATCACCGGGCCGGAGGCGCAGGCGCGGATCCGGAAGCTGTTCGGCCGGATGCGGCCCATGATGTGGATCCTGCGTCCGCTGGGCCTGGCCGCGCGGATGAGCGCCGCGCAGCACGCCGACGTCAGCATCGAGAACAACGAGATCAACGCGGGCATCGGGCCGATGCTGGAGGGCGCGGCCTTCCAGGTCCGGTACGTGCTGGCCACCGGTGGCAACATCGGCTCCAGCACTGAGGAGATGGAGCAGGTGCGGGCCTCCATCGAGCCGGTGCTCGCGAAGAACGCAAACCTCAAAATCAGTGCCAAAGTGCCGACCGGGCACGGCAAGATCCTCACCGGCGGCGCCGGTGCCATCGGCGACGCCGTTCGTGAGATCGCCGGTGCGAATGCCGATGAGCAGGACTGACACCCAGAACTGACAAGCGGCACGACGAAGCCCTCTGTCTTCCCGCATGGTGCCTGGGGCAGAGGGCTCTCGGCTGTCGGCTACTCGCGTCCTCGTCGTCGAGCCGGCGTTGGGCCAGAGTGCGGTCGTGAGGGAGTCCAACTCTGTCTTCACACACACCGACGCTGGACTCCCTCACCTCGCCCGCGCGGGCGATCCCCGCAGCTGATGTCTATGCGGAGCGCTTGCGGGCCAGCTCCTTCTCCTCCAACGGCAGCGCCTCGGCGACCAGCAGCCGCGGCAGCAGGTCCGGTTCCAGGGTCATCGCACGGAAGACGAGCGCGACGGTCACGTCGTGGTCGGGCCGGTGCACGATCTCGACCGGGTCAGCAGCGCGGATATCGCCGGGCTCGATCACGCGCAGATACGCGCCGGGCCGTGCGGCCTGCGTGAACCGCTTGATCCAGCCGTCGCGCTCCAGCCAGCCCTGGAAGGTGCCACACGGGATCCGCGCGCACGACACCTCCAGGACGACGTCCGACCCGATCCGCCAACGCTCACCGATCAGGGCGCCGTTGACGTCCAGGCCCAGGCTTGTGAGGTTCTCCCCGAAGACACCGTTGTGAAGCGGCCTGCCCAACTCGGCCTCCCAGCCGTCGAGGTCCTCGCGCGCGTAGGCGTAGACGGCCTGGTCGACTCCGCCGTGGTGCTTCACGTCGTACACTCGATCGCCAAGGAGACCGACCTCACCGGTGCCCTTCGGTCCAGGTGCGGTGACGGGGACTGGACCGTTGACGGGCTGCTTGTCGATGCCCGTCGCGCTCAGGCCGTTCCACGGGTTGGGCCGGGGCCTGCCGACATTGACGGAGAGCAGCTTCATGGGAGGTGACGGTAGGGGCCCATCAACGCCGCCGCGACCTATTTCTTTCCAGCCATACGGCACATCGTCACGCTGACGTTCTACCCCTGGACCCGTTGGAATCGATCATCCGGTGAGACCGCGGCCGTTCGGTACGAGACCGTTCGCGATTCAGGCGGCCCGTTTGTACGCGGTGGCGTGTCGTGACGCTCAGTCCTCCGGTTCCCAGGCGTGGAACAGGTCGAGCAGCTCCAGGTCCCCGTCGAGTTGCAGGGAGTCCACCGAAATGCGTTGGTACAGGTAGAGGACCAGATCACTGGCGGTGCCGCCAATGGAGAGACCGGCCGCGTCCGGGTCCTCGCCGGTAGCGGGCAGCCGAGTGGTCCGTGCACCGTCGCCGTCGACCGTGAGGCGCCAGGAGCGGCCCTCGGTGGCGTGGAAGTCGAAGGCGGTGGGCTTGTGCGGCCAGGCGCTCGTCGTGAAGCAGCTGATGAACAGGTCCTCCTCGACACCGTCGAGTGCCACCTCGGTCGGCAGCGGCTGCGGTGCGCCCACGGCGACCTGAGCGTCGTACGTGTGCACCGCGATCTCCAGGATCTGGTGCCGGGCGACGGAACCGCAGGTGTCCGTCACCTGCGTGAGACCCCACCCGGTCCAGCAACTGCCGTCCGGGTCAGCCGCCAGCAACGCGTCCAGCAACTGCTGCGTCGTTGCGGCCGACCAGGCCAGCAGCTCATCGCGCTCCCGGGGGGCCGGCACAGTGCTCTCGGCGACGGCCTCGGCCGGGGGAGCGTCGGCAGGTCCCGCGGCGATGGTGGCGGCCCGGAAACGACGCCCCTGGCCGAGGTGCTGCGCCAGATCGAACAGCGTCCACTCAGGGCAGGTCGGCACCTGCACGTCGAGGCTGGGCGCCGAGGCGATCACGGCGCGGAAGGCGGTCGCACGTTCGTCGATCAGCCGCAGCAGATCGGAAAACTCCAGAGTCTTATGCACAGCGGTGGTTCTACCACCTTGATTCACTTGCCCGACAGCGCTTTTCCCAGCCGGTGCGGCGGGGAACTCCGGCCCAGGCGAGCCCACGCCCGGGCTTCCGCTACGCCACAGCCGAGCCCCGCGTCCCAGGCGACAGACCCACGATCCACTCGACCCGTGCCACGCCCAGAAAAGCGCAGTTGAGCGGCGCCTGAAAGCACTACAGGGTGCGAAGGGCAGAGTCCACGTCGGCACCATCCACTCCGTCCAGGGCGGGGAGTTCGACGCCGTCGTGCTCAGCCTGGTCCCAACCACGGACAGCCCCGCAGACAGCATCACCTGGGTAGCCGAACAGACCCGGATCTGGAACGTGGCCATCACCCGCGCCAAGTCCCGCCTCGCTGTCGTCGGACACCGCGACCTGTGGGCCTCCCGCAGCGGCCTTCCTCAGATCCTCACCGCGCACTGCACCGCCTCGGCCGACGAGCACCTCCCACCCACGGCCATCCAAGACGATGAGCGCACCCACCTCGCGGACCTCCTCCAACCCCGGCTCCGCACAGAGGGCCTGTCAGCATGTGAACGCGCCACCACCGTCATGGGGCACCTCTGCGACTTCATCATCACCACGCCCGAAGGCAACATGGCCGTCCTCATCGACACCGGCCCCCACGACCAGGACGACCTCGCACGTCACCTATGGCTGCTCCACACCCGGGCGGACCTGCTCACCGGCGCGCCCAGCGGCGGCCAAGGCGCAAGCCTGGCACCGTCGTCCGCACGGTCCGCATCCCCGCATGGCGCATCCGCATCGGCGAACCGCTCGCCGGCCTCTTGTGACGGCTCCACCAGCCGCCTCGCGCCGGACGGCTTACACCTCCGGGTGAAGCAGTCACTCCTCGAGGGGCTCACATCAAGCGCGCCACCGGTGTATGGCTATCCCGTGAGTTGACTCATTGTCCGCCCGCCGGAAAAGCGAATCCTCAGGTCCTATTTCCGTTCTGGGCGAGGGCGTCGAGGACGCGGGTGAGGGAGCCGCCGAGGCCCCAGCGGGTGGCGAGTTCTTCCAGGGTCATGGGGTCGCGGGGTTCGGTGGGGAGGGTGGGGTCGAGGTCGGTGGGGATGGGGACGTCGGTGGCGACGCGGACGACCTTGGGGGCGACGGCGAGGTAGCCGGTGGCGTCGGCGATGCGCTTGCGTTGGGTGGGGGTGAGCTTGGCGGAGGGGTCCAGGGCAGCCGCCTGGATCGCGGCGAGGTCGCCGAACTGGGTGATGAGCTTGGCGGCGGTCTTGTCGCCGATGCCGGGGACGCCGGGGAGACCGTCGCTGGGGTCGCCGCGCAGGGCGGCCATGTCGGCGTACCGGGCGCCGGTGACGCCGTACTTCTCCATCAGCTGGGCGTTGTCGGTGAGTTGGAGGGTGCCCATGCCCTTGATCGGGTAAAGCACGCGGACGCCCCGGGCGTCGTCCACGAGCTGGAAGAGGTCCCGGTCACCCGTCACCACGTCGACCGGTCCGGTGGCGCGCGTGGTGAGGGTGCCGATGACGTCGTCGGCCTCGTAGTCGGGGACGCCGAGCCGGGCGATGCCGAGGGCGTCGAGGACGGCGGTGATGACCGGGACCTGCGGGGAGAGCGTGTCCGGGATCTCCTCCGCGCCGGATGCCGCGCCGGATGCCGCGCCGGAAGCGTCGCCTGACGCCTCGTCGGCGGGCTGGGCGAGGCGGTGGGTCTTGTAGCTCGGGATCAGGTCGACGCGCCACTGAGGACGCCAGTCGGCGTCCATGCAGGCGACCAGCTGGTCCGGGGCGTGGTCCGCGACCAGGCGGGCGATGAAGTCGAGCAGCCCGCGCACCGCGTTGACCGGCTCGCCCTGCGGGGACCGCACGGAGTCGGGAACGCCGAAGTAGGCGCGGAAGTAGAGGCTCGCGGAGTCCAGCAGCATCAGCCGGGGGGCGGTTCGACTCATACGCTCATCTTGCCGTACGGCACCGACAGTCGCGGTCGGACACCACTGCACTTCGCGGGAGCGGCGCTGACCTCGGCGCTTGACAGCCCCCACGGCGGAGGCGCACGATCGGGACAAGGCTGTTGTTTACAGCGTTTACTTTTCTGTGACTCTCGGATTCGGAGGGCCTTCGTGGCTTGGAGCGCAGCCGACGTACCCGATCAGAGCGGCCGGGTGGCCGTCGTCACCGGCGCCAACAGCGGTCTCGGGCTGGAGACCGCCAAGGTCCTTGCCGCGCGTGGTGCGACCGTCGTGATGGCCTGCCGCGATCCGCAGCGCGCCGAGCAGGCCGCCGCCGAGGTCGGACAGCAGGGCGATGGCAAGGCCGAGGTGCTCCGGCTGGACCTGGCGTCGCTGGACTCCGTCCGGTCGGCGGCGGACGAACTGCACGAGCGGCACCCGCGCGTCGACCTGCTGGTCAACAACGCCGGGGTGATGTTCCCGCCCTACGGCCGGACCGCCGACGGCTTCGAGCTGCAGCTCGGCACCAACCACCTCGGGCACTTCGCCTTCACCGGGCTCGTGCTCGACCTGCTGCGCGACGTGCCCGACTCGCGGATCGTGGTCGTGGCCAGCCTGGCCCACCAGTTCGCCCGACGCGGCGTCAACTTCGACGACCTGCAGTCCGAGCGCAGCTACAACCGGGTGCTCGCCTACGGGCAGTCCAAGCTGGCCAACCTGCTCTTCACCTACGAGCTGCAGCGCCGTCTCGCCGCCGCGGAGAACGTCCGGACCGTGGCGCTGGCCGCCCACCCCGGCTACTCCAGCACCGAGCTGACGCGTCATCTGCCGCAGTTCCTGCAGCCCGCCAACCGGGTTCTGGTCGAGCCGCTGCTGGCCCAGCCCGCCGTGGCCGGCGCGTTGCCGTCGCTGCGCGCCGCGACCGACCCGCAGGCGCAGGGCGGCGAGTACTACGGACCCGACGGTTTCCAGGAGATGCGCGGCGCGCCGAAGCGGGTCAACTCCACCCGGGCCTCCCACGACACCGACGCACAGCGACGGCTGTGGTCGGTGTCGGAGGAGCTGACCGGGGTCACCTACACCGTCTGACACCCTGTCGGTCGCCTGGCGCCGTCCGGCTCAGACGTGGTCGGGGCGGCGCCACTCCTCGCCCAGCACGTGGTGGGCGAGGAACGCCAGCACGGTGGTGTACCAGAGCTTGGCGTTGTTGGGCTTGAGCACCCAGTGGCCCTCGTCCGGGAAGTAGAGGAACTTCGCCGGGACCTCGAAGCGGACCAGGTCCGACCAGAGCGCCAGTGCCTCGCCGATCGGGACGCGGTAGTCCTTGTCACCGTGGACGACCAGCATCGGGGTCCGGATGGACGCCGCGTGGAAGTGCGGGGAGGAGGAGTCCAGCCGCTCCGGCCGGGTCAGCGGGTCGCCGAAGTGCCTGCGCCACCAGGCGGTCGCGTCGGTGGTGCCGTTGAACGAGTACAGGTTCCAGAGGGCGGCGTGGGTGACGATGGCCTTGAACCGGTCGGTGTGGCCCGCGATCCAGTTGGCCATGTAGCCGCCGAACGAGCCGCCCATCATGGCGGTCCGCTCCGCGTCGAGGTCGTCGCGCTCCAGCGCGGCGTCGGTGAGGGCGAGCACGTCCGTGAACGGGTTGCCGCCCCAGTCACCCCAGCCGCGGGCGTGCATCTCCTGGCCGTAGCCGGTGGAGAGGGCCGGGTCGGGCAGCAGGACGGCGTAGCCGGCCGCAGCCGCGACCCACGGGTTCCAGCGCCAGGTCCAGGAGTTCCAGCTCATCTGCGGCCCGCCGTGAACCCAGAGCAGGAGTGGTGCCGGACGCTCCGCCGACGCGCCCTCCGGCAGGACCAGCCAGGCGCGCAGCGGGGTGCCGTCCTCGGCGGTGGTGGTGACCTCGGTCAGCGAGCCCGGGACCGATGCGATCCGGCCGGGCGCGGGCAGGACCGCCGGGTCGTCCTGGTCGGCGCGCCGCGCGTCCAGGCGGACGGGGGTCGGCGGGCTGTCGACCGCGGCGCGCAGCGCGTAGAGCGTCGTCCCGTCCGGGGAGACGGTCAGGTTGGTGTAGGCGCCCGACAGCGTCAGGCGGGTCGGGGTGCCGCTGCGGTTGCCGTTGCCTGTGCCATTGCGCGTGGCGGTGTTGCCGGAGTTGCCGGTGTCGGCGGTGTCGAGCCGGTAGATCGGCGAACGGCCCTCCGTGTCGGCGGTGAAGAAGACGACCGGTGCCCCGTCCCGCCCCGGGACGGGGGAGACGGCGACGTTTCCCGGCCAGTGCGGGAAGTCCGGCAGCAGGTCGCGGCCCGCGTCGAGGGGGTCGGTGGCGTCGGTGAAGTACCATAGCGTGGCCTCGTGGCTCTTCTCCCAGGAGGAGTTGAGTGAGCGCAGGCAGACCAGCCCGCGCGAGTCGGGGGTGAAGAGCGCGGACGTGAAGGAGACGCCGTCGACGTGAATCCGCCGCAGCTCCTTGCCGGTCACCGCGTCGGAGACGACGATCACTTCGGTGGTGGTGTCCGGGTGGCCGCCGCTGAGCGCGGTCCAGGCGACGAGCGAGCCGTCGGGGGAGATCACGACGGCGGGCTCGAAGGCGTTCGAGGAACCGCAGTCCACCGGCGCCTCGGCGGGGGCGGTGTCCGAGGCGGTGATGACGTGCGGGCGACCGGGGCCGAGGTCGTGGTCCCAGTAGCGCACGATCGCGTCCTCGTGCAGTACGGCGCTGACCTTCGCCTCGTCACGCGCCTTGCGCAGCGCGGCGTCCGACTCGGCGTCGACCGCGCCGGGGAGCCGGGGGGAGAGGTAGGCGATCCGACCACCCGACCGCGCCGTCGCGAACGAGTCGACCCCGGCGGCAGGGTGCAGGATCCGCTCCGCCTCGCCGCCGTCGGCGGGCAGCGCCCACAGCGTGGCCGTCTTCACCTCCGGCTCGCCCTTCGGTGCGTCGGGCTGCGCCCGGCCGGAGAGGAACAGCAGCGCGCCGTCCGCTCGGAAGGCGGGCGCGGACTCGCCCTTGTCGGACCGGGTCAACCGCCTCGCGGGCCGTTCGCCCTCCGGGTCGAGCTCCCACAGCGCGGAGATGGACCGGGTCCGGTCGGAGGAGAGTTCCGACACGGTCGTGACCAGGCGCGATCCGTCGGGTGAGAGCGCGAGCCCGCCGATGCGCGGGATCGCGAGGAAGGCGTCGAGGTCGTGGAACGGCGTTGCCCCATGGGGCTGCTGCGGGTTCGTCGGCATGCGGACAGTCTTGCCGGGCCCGGGTCTTTCGACCAGGGGTGGTGCGATCAGATCGCGCCGTCGGCGCACCATCGGCGCACCGCCGGCCAGTCAGCTCGCGGCGTGGACCCGGGCGGAGGCGTGGACCAGGGCGGCGGTGAGGCGGGCGTCGTCGTCCTGCTCCGGGTGCCACTGGACGGCGAGGAGGAAGGATTGGCCCCCGCCCTCCACCGCCTCGACCGTGCCGTCGTCTGCGTGGGCGGAGGGACGGAGGCCGTGGCCGAGGGTGGCGACGGCCTGGTGGTGGTAGGTGGGAACAGTGAGGGCGTCGGTGCCGAGGATGGTTGCGGTGCGAGTGCCGTCGACGGCGTTGACGGTGTGGTGGCCGTAGCGGCCCGGAGCGGGGGAGTGCTCCAGATTGCCGCCGATGAGGTTCGGCAGATGCTGCGTCAGGTCGCCGCCGAGGGCGACGTTGAGGAGTTGCATGCCGCGGCAGATGCCCAGCAGCGGTCGCTCGCGGTCGAGGGCCGCGCGGATCAGCGCGAGTTCCCAGGCATCGCGGGTGAGGGAGTCGGGGGTGGGGGCCTGTGTGTGCGGGTCGGCGACCGCGCCGTAGCGGGCCGGGGCAACGTCGGGTCCACCGGCGATGATCAGGCCGTCCAGCCGGGCGACCGCCTCGGCTGCCGCGTCCGGGTGGTCGTCGGGCGGGAGCATGGCGACCAGACCGCCGCCCGCCTGGATGAACTCGGCGTAGCGCCTGGGCAGCAGATCGGCGGGGGTGTCCCGCCAGACTCCCCAACTGGCGGAGTTCAGATAGGTGGTGATGCCGATCAGCGGGCGGGGCACGGAGACCTCCGGAGTGAGGGGCAGGGACGGAAGCTGTACGAAAAGCTGTACGGAAAGGTGAACGGAAGGGAAGCGGAGAAGCAGAGGCAGTCGGGGGAGGCAGCAAAGGCGGGCAGGCTGGGAAGCAGAGGTGGTCAGGCGAGGAAGCCGCGCAGCAGTGCGGCCGTGCCGGCGAGGTGTTCGCGCATCGCGGCGCGGGCGCGGTCCTGGTCGCCCGCCAGGATCGCCTCGACCAGCTGCTCGTGCTGGCATTGGGAGTGGTCCAGGTTGGGCGGCAGCAGCGGTATGCAGTCGAGTAGCTCGTTGACGGTGGCGCGCACCGTCGCGTAGTGCGCGGCCACGGAGGGGGAGCCGCTGAGCTCGGCGACGGCCAGGTGCAGCCGGGTGTCCACCCGCCGGTACTCGTCGAGTGAGGCCTCGCCGGTGGCGGTGAGCAGCTCGCGCAGCAGCTCGGCCTCGGCGCCGATGGGGCGGCGTGCCGCGCACAGCTCGGCCGCGCCGACCTCCAGGACCTCGCGGAAGAGCAGGGTGTCCTCCAGCTGGTCGCCCAACTCCTCGGCGCGGCGCCGCAGTTGCTCGCCGTCGCCCTCGGCGGCGGACGGCGCGGCGACGGGCTGGCGGACGAACGCGCCCCCGTACCGGCCGCGGCGGACCTCCAGCACCCCCGCGTCCTGCAGCACCTTGAGCGCCTCACGCAGCGTCACCCGGCTGATCTGGAGCCGTTCCGCGAGCTCGCGCTCGGGCGGCAACCGCTCGCCGACCGGGACCAGGCCCAACCGGACCAGCTGCAGCACCTTCTGGACCGTCTCCTCAAAGGTGTTGCCGGAGCGAACCGGACGCAGCACGGCCGCGTAGGCGTCGACGACGGATGCGCCGTCGCCCGAGGCCCTGGAGCCAGCGTCGGTGGACACGTCTTTTTCGATCATGGCACCCCCTTCCCTTTCAATGGTACAAGGCCATACCTTTAAGGCGCCCGACCCGGTCCACATGTCCCCATGCACCCGGAGGCACCACCCATGACTTCTCAGGCGCCCCTGCAAGCGCCCCTGACCCTGGAGGCGCTCCGTGGCCTCGTCGCGTCAGGAGAGATCCACACCGTAGCCCTCGCCTTCACCGACATGCAGGGCAGGCTTCAGGGCAAGCGCTTCGCGGCCGGCCACTTCCTCGACGAGGTGGTCGCCCACGGCAGCGAGGGCTGCGCCTACCTGCTCGCCGTGGACGTCGAGCTCAACACCGTGCCCGGCTACACCATGGCCTCCTGGGAGACCGGCTACGGCGACTTCGTGTTCCGCCCGGACTTCGACACGCTCCGCCGGCTGCCCTGGCAGCCGGGAACCGCGCTGGTCACCGCCGACCTGACCTGGGAGGACGGCACGCCCGTCGCCGCCTCACCCCGGCAGATCCTCAAGCGACAGCTGGACCGCCTCGCCGAGCGCGGACTGACCGCCTGGGCGGGCACCGAGCTCGAGTTCATCGTCTTCCGCGACACCTACGAACAGGCCTGGGAACGCGGCTACCGCACGCTGACCCCGGCCAACCAGTACAACGCCGACTACTCCCTCCTCGCCACCGCCCGGATCGAGCCGCTGCTGGCCCGGATCCGCAACGAGATGGGCGCCGCCGGGCTCGTCGTGGAGTCCGCCAAGGGCGAGTGCAATCTCGGGCAGCACGAGATCGCCTTCCGCTACGACCGTGCGCTGACCACCTGTGACCAGCACAGCGTCTACAAGACCGGCGCCAAGGAGATCGCCTCCCAGGAGGGCATGGCGCTCACCTTCATGGCCAAGTACGACGAGCGCGAGGGCAACAGCTGCCACATCCACCTCTCGCTGCGCGACGCCGACGGCAGCCCGGCCTTCGCCGACGGCAGCGGGCACATGTCCCCGCTGATGCGGCACTTCCTCGCCGGTCAGCTGGCGGCCATGCGCGAGCTGACGCTCCTCTACGCACCCAACATCAACTCGTACAAGCGGTACCGGCCGGGCTCCTTCGCGCCGACCGCCGTGGCCTGGGGCCCCGACAACCGCACCTGTTCGCTCCGCGTCGTCGGCCACGGGCCCTCGCTGCGCTTCGAGAACCGCGCGCCAGGCGGCGACGTCAACCCCTATCTCGCCATCGCGGGCATGATCGCGGCCGGACTGCACGGCATCGAACAGCGCCTGGAACTGCCCGAACCGTGCACCGGCAACGCCTACTCCGCCGACTACGCCCACCTGCCGACGACCCTGCGTGAGGCCGCCGAGCTCTGGGCCGGCAGCGAACTCGCCAAGGCCGCCTTCGGTCCTGACGTCGTCCAGCACTACCTGACCATGGCCCAGGTGGAGCAGGACGCCTTCGACACCGCCGTCACCGACTGGGAGCGCTACCGCTCCTTCGAGCGCATGTGAGCCGCCCCGTGAATGCCAGGACTGCTTCGCTCCCCGAACTTCCCGAAATTCCCGATCTTCCCGAACTTCGCGATCTCCCCGAATCTCTGACGGTATTGAACCCCGCGACGGAAGAGGTTGTCGCGGAGATCCCGGCCGTTTCACCCGAACAGGTGGCCGTCGCCGTCGAACGCGCGGCCAAGGCCCAGCAGTCGTGGGCCGCGCTCGCCCCCGGCGACCGGGCGCGCCTGCTGCGCCGCTTCGCCGACGGCGTCGACGCGCGGATCGACGAGCTGGCCGACCTGGAGGTCACCGAGGCCGGACACACCCTCGGCAACGCCCGCTGGGAGGCGGGCAACGCCCGTGACCTGCTGGAGTACGCGGCAGGCGGCATCGAGCGGCTGATCGGCCGTCAGATCCCGGTCGCGGGCGGCCTGAACGTCACTTTCCACGAGCCGCTCGGCGTCGTCGGGGTGATCGCGCCGTGGAACTTCCCGATGCCGATCGCCGCCTGGGGCTTCGCGCCCGCGCTGGCGGCCGGGAACTCGGTGCTGCTCAAGCCGGCCGAGACCACCCCGCTGACCGCGCTGCTGCTGCGGGACATCGCGCTGGCGGCCGGTCTGCCCGAGGGCCTGTTCCAGGTGCTGCCCGGCCACGGGCGGATCACCGGGCAGGCGATCGTCGACCACCCCGGCGTACGGAAGATCGTCTTCACCGGCTCCACCCCGGTCGGCAAGGGGATCATGTCCCGCTGCGCCGCGGGCCTGAAGCGGGTCACCCTCGAACTCGGCGGAAAGAGCCCCAACATCGTCTTCGCCGACGCCGACCTGCAGCGCGCCGCCGCCGCCGCGCCGATGTCGTTCCTCGACAACAGCGGCCAGGACTGCTGTGCCCGAACCCGGATCCTGGTCCAGCGCGAGGTCTACGACGACTTCCTCGCGCTGGTCGCGCCCGCGATCGAGGCGGTCCGCGTCGGCGACCCGCGCGACGCGGCGACCGAGATGGGCCCGCTGATCTCCGCCGTCCAGCGCGAACGGGTCCGCTCCTACCTCACCGACGACGTCCCGGTGTTGGCCCGCGGCAAGGCCCCGGAGGGCCCCGGCTTCTGGCAGGCGCCGACGCTGCTCGCGCCCGAGGACGAGGGCTGCCGCGCCGCCACCGAGGAGATCTTCGGGCCGGTCGCCGTGGTCCTCCCCTTCACCGACGAGGCCGACGCGCTGCGGCTGGCCAACGCCACCCGCTACGGGCTCTCCGGCTCGATCTGGACGCGCGACATCGGCCGCGCGGTGCGGATGGCGCGCGGCGTCAACGCGGGCAACCTGTCCGTCAACTCGCACAGCTCGGTCCGCTACTGGACGCCCTTCGGCGGCTTCGGCGAGTCCGGCCTCGGCCGTGAGCTCGGCCCGGACGCACTGGCGCACTTCACCGAGACCAAGAACGTCTTCATCAGCACCGAGGAATAGGAAGACAGGAGACACGTGGTGACCACCACTCAGCACGAGGAGCAGCAGGCCGCGCCGGTCTGCCGTCGTCTGGTCGGCCGGACCGCCGTCGTCACCGGCGCGGGCTCCGGGATCGGCCTGGCCACCGCCCGCCGGCTGGCGTCCGAGGGCGCGAACGTCGTCTGCGCGGACATCGACGAGACGGCCGGAAAGGCCGCCGCCGAGGAGGTCGGCGGACTCTTCGTCAAGGTCGACGTCACCGACGCCGAGCAGGTCGAGGCGCTGTTCAAGGCCGCCTTCGACACTTACGGCAGCGTCGACGTCGCCTTCAACAACGCGGGCATCTCGCCGCCCGACGACGACTCCATCCTCACCACCGGCATCGACGCCTGGCGCCGCGTCCAGGAGGTCAACCTGACCTCGGTCTACCTCTGTTGCAAGGCGGCGCTGCCGTACATGCAGCGGCAGGGCAAGGGCTCGATCATCAACACGGCCAGCTTCGTGGCCAAGATGGGCGCGGCCACCTCGCAGATCTCCTACACCGCCTCCAAGGGTGGGGTCCTGGCGATGTCCCGCGAGCTGGGCGTCCAGTTCGCCCGCGAGGGGATCCGCGTCAACGCGCTCTGCCCGGGACCGGTGAACACGCCGCTGCTGCAGGAGCTGTTCGCCAAGGACCCGGAGCGCGCCGCGCGCCGTCTGGTCCACATCCCGGTCGGACGGTTCGCGCACGCCGAGGAGATCGCCGCCGCGGTCGCGTTCCTGGCCAGCGACGACTCCGCGTTCATCACCGCCAGCGAGTTCCTGGTCGACGGCGGGATCTCCGGCGCGTACGTCACCCCGCTGTAGGAGACCCAGGAGAACGTGGCGGGCCGGTCGGGGTCTCAGCCGCGCTCGGTCAGCACCTCGAAGGGTTCGAGGGTGAGCTCGATGACCGACTCGTCCCGCTGCGCGGGAATCGTCGTGGGGAAGCTCGCACGACGGTTCCCGCGCAGCAGCCACCAGCCCGCGAGCAGGCCCGGCAGCATCTCCTTGGCCCGGTCGCTGATGCCGAGCAGCGTGTCGAGCGTCGACGCGTCGGCGAAGCCGAACTCCTGCCACTGCACCGCCGCGCAGACCACGACGAACGCCAACGCCAGCACCGGCACGGGCCCGTAGGGCAGGCGGGCACGGGGAACCCGCGCCAGCAGCGGACGCAGCGCCAGCACCGCGAGGACGGCGACCAGCTCGACCAGGACCAGCTCCTCCTGCCCCCGCGCCATCGGCGTCCCGAACCCGCCGTCCTCCGACGCGAGCTGGAACAGCGGCAGCCCCGCGCCCAGGAACACCCCGGCGCACACGCCCAGCACGACGCGACCCCAGCGCCCGAGCTGATCCGATCTGCTGGTACCCCTCATGGCGCTGTCCTTCCCGCGGTTCGGCGTTCGCGCCACAATCTGCGGGCGATATCCGCGCACGTCAAGACCCGTCCCAGCCCTGGAGCACCGCTCGGTCCGGCCTGCCCCGGTCTGTCCTGACCTGGGAAGACGCGCCACGACGCGGTGCGAGCCGGCACGGTTCGCGACGGTTCGCGACGACTCGGCGCACGGCTCGGCGCACGGCTCGGCGCACGGCTCGGCGCACGGCTCGACAGGCGGAGCTGATCGGATGCTTATCGGCCGCACGGTACGTTGCCCACGTGAGTGATACGACGCCCCCACCAGCCGGCTGGTATCCGGACCCCAAGCCGGCCGACCCCGACCACATCGGCGAACGCTGGTGGAACGGTTCCGAATGGACCGTCAGCACCCGCAGCGACGAGACCACGGTCTTCATCTCCGGTGAGCCCCCGGCCGCGCCCACGCGCGGACCTCGCCGCCCGCTGGTGGTCGTGGGCGTCGCGGCGGCCCTGGTCGGCGCGGGCCTCGGCACGCTCAGCACGTACCTGGTGATGCACCACGACAACGCGTCGACCACCGCGTCGAGCAGCCCGTTCTCCCAGGACGGCAACGGCGGTCAGGGTGGCAACGGCGGTTCCGGTGGCAGCGGCGGGCTCAACCCGTTCGGCAGCGGCGGCGGCAGCACCGGCGGTTCGGGCGGCAGCAGCGGCGGCGGCAGCACCGGCGGTTCGGGCGGGAGCACGGGCGGCTCCGGCGGCAGCGGTTCGAACACGGCGGTCGACGTCGTCGACGGCATCAGCTTCCCGGTCCCGAGCGGCTGGACCGGCGGCACGACGCAGGACGGCCACGCCTCGGCCTACTTCGGCAGCTACACCTGCGCGGGGTCGAGCAACTCCTGCTCCCTCGCGGGCGTCGACAGTGTGACCCTGAGCACTCCCGTCAGCACCGGCGTGCAGGCCGCGGCCGAGACGGACATCTCCGCCGCTGCCAAGGAGTCCTACGCCGCCATCACCGGCCACCAGGTCCTGGAGCAGAAGGCCGTCACCGTCGCGGGCCGCTCCGGTTACCTGGTCCGGTGGCAGGTGGACGCCAAGGTCGGCAACAACGGGACGGTGGAGACCGTCGTCTTCCCGAACACGGCCGGGAACAAGCTGGTCGCCGTGCGGATGGGCTTCGACATCGCGAGCAAGGCCCCGAGCGTCTCCGAGATGGACCAGATCGTCTCCAGCATCACCGACTTCTCCGCCGGCGCACTCACCGGCGGCGGCAGCGCGGGCTCGTCGGGGTCGTCAGGTTCTGCGAGCGACGCGCCCGGCAGCAGCTGAGCCGACTCCCAACGGCGGTGGGCCCCGGGGGGGGGGGGGCCCGGGGCCCCCCCCGGGGGGGGGGGGGCGGGGCGGGGCGGGGCAGCCCGCCCCCCCCGAGGGGGGGCCCG
>NZ_JBGCCL010000029.1:0-92582 GCF_041262505.1 Streptacidiphilus sp. MAP5-3 | reverse complement strand
CGTGCACAGCGTCCTCGCTGAAAATTTGTTCTCAAAAGTAACTGGCGTTGACTTTTGGCACGCTGTTGAGTTCTCAAGGAACGGACGCTTCCTTCGAATTCCCTTTCGGGTTTCTCCGGGCGCTTCCTTCGTTTTCTACTCTATCAGAACTTTTCAGTCCCGATTTCGCAGTCCCCGTCAATCGGATTTCCGATTCTCTGGGGGAGGTTTGCCGCCCCGCTCAGCGGGGCAACCCGGAGAACGTTACGGCACGACCTGCCGGTCCTCCAAATCAGCGCAGCCCTCAACGTCCGGCGAGCGCGTCGAGCGCCGCGCGGTCCAGACCGGCGGCCTTCTCGACCTCCGCCGCGTCGACCGCGCCGCAGTCCAGACCGCGGAGCAGGTAGCCGCTGAGCGCCTTCGCCGTGGCCGGCTCGTCCATCACATCACCGCCCGCGCGGGCGACATACGCCGCCAGGCGCGCGGCGGCCGAGTCCAGGCCCTCGCGGTAGAAGGCGTAGACCGCCGCATAGCGGGTGGGCAGGTGGCCGGGGTGCATGTCCCACCCCTGGTAGTAGGCGCGCTCCAGCGAACGGCGGACCAGCCGGTGGTGCAGCTTCCAGGCCGCGTGGACCTGCTCGGTCGGGCCGGTCGGGATGACGTTGGTCGAACCGTCGGACAGTCGCACGCCCGTGCCCGCCGCCGCGACCTGCATCACGGCCTTGGCGTGGTCGGCGGCCGGGTGCTCCATGCTCTGGTAGGCCGCGCTGACGCCGCACGACGCGCTGTAGTCGAAGGTGCCGTAGTGAAGGCTGGTAGCGCGGCCCTCGGCGGCCTCGATCATCCGGGCCACCGTCGCGCGGCCGTCGGCGCCGAGGATGGCCTGGGTGGTCTCGATCTGGATCTCGAAGCCGATCCGGCCGGCCGGGAGGCCGCTCGCCTGCTCGAAGCCCTCGACCAGCCGCGCCATGGCGGTGACCTGCTGCGGATAGGTGACCTTGGGCAGCGTCAGCACGAGCTCCTCGGGCAGCGTGCCTTTCCCGGCGTCGAGCAGGCCGGTGAGGAAGAGGTCCAGCGTCCGGATCCCCCGCGTCCGGACGGCGGATTCCATGCACTTCATCCGGATCCCGACGAACGGCGGCGCGCTGCCGTCGGCGACGGCCTCGGCGACGAGGCGCGCGGCGCGCTCCGCGGCGGCGTCCTCCTCGGCGTCGGGGCGCGGGCCGTAGCCGTCCTCGAAGTCGATGCGCAGGTCCTCGATCGGCTCCCGCTCCAGCTTGGCGCGGACCCGGTCGTGGACGTCGGCGGCGAGCGCGGCGTCGGTCTGGCCGACGACGGCGGCGAGCGCGGCAGCGTCGGGGGCGTGCGCGTCGAGCAGGTCGAGCGCCTGGCGACCCCAGCTGCGGACCAGGTCGCCGACACCCTGGTCGGCAAGCGCGTCGGCGGGGACGTAAACGGTGTGGACCGGCTGCCGCGTGCCCGGGTCGCCCGGGTAGCGGGCGGCAAGGTCGGCGTCGACCTCGGCGAGGGAGGCCTCGACGCCCTCGCGCAGCGTGGTGGAGAACGTGGTGCGCGCAGCCATGACTGCCCCTTCGCCTGTGTGACCCGAACAGCTGAGTGCCGGAACGACTGAATGACCCGAAGAACTCATCAACAGTTTGTTGACGCGACGCTATCGATGCCAGGACTGTCACGTCAACGTTTTGTTGCAGGGTACTTCCGGGGCGGCGCTCGGCGAGTCGTGTGCGGTCGATATTCCGTTGACCGACGATCCGCCCGACCGATAGGGAGACCGGGTGTCGAACCCTCTCGCTCCGCTGCGCCATGCCTCGTTCCGCCGCCTGGCCCTTGGCCGGGCCACCAACATGCTGGGCAACGGCGTCGCGCCGATCGCGCTGGCGTTCGCGGTGCTCCGGATCACCGGGTCGGTGACGGAGCTCGGGCTGGTGGTGGCCACCCGCTCGCTCTTCAACGTGGTGTTCCTGCTCTTCGGTGGAGTCCTGGCCGACCGGATGCCGCGTCGGCTGGTACTGGTCGGGTCGAGTGTGCTGAGCGCCGCGAGCCAGGGCACGCTGGCGGTACTGGTCCTCACCCACCGCGCGACGATCCCGCTGCTGCTCGTCCTCTCCGCCTGCAACGGCACCTTCGCCGCCTTCGCCCTGCCCGCGTCCGCCGCTCTGCTGCCGCAGACCGTGCCCGTGGAGGAGCGGCGGCAGGCGAACGCGATCAACCGTATGGGCGCCAACAGCGCGGTGATCGGCGGTGCCGCGCTCGGCGGCGCGGTGGTGGCCGCGGCCGGTCCCGGCTGGGGCCTGGCCATCGACGCGACGAGCTTCGCCCTGTCGGGTCTCTGCTTCTTCCGCGTCCGCACCAGCCCGATGCCCGAAACGGCCACCTCACCCGTACGCCGCGGCATGTTCCGTGAACTTCACGACGGCTGGCGGGAGTTCGTCGCACGACGCTGGGTCTGGGTGATCGTGGCCGCCTTCGGGTTCCTCAACGCCGCGTTCTCGGGCACGGTGCAGGTGCTGGGCCCGACGATCGCCAGCAGGTCCTTCGGCAGCGGCGGTTGGGGGCTGGTGCTGTCCGCCCAGACCTTGGGCATGCTGGTCGGCGGCGTGATCGGGCTGCGGATCCGGCCGCAGCGCCTGCTGTTGGTCGGCGTCTCCTGCATGGCCGCCGAGGCGCTGCTGCCCTCCGGCCTCGCGCTGGGCATGCCCGTGGCGGGCCTCGCGGGGATGAACTTCCTTGCGGGAGTGGCCGTCGAGCAGTTCGGCATCGCCTGGGAGACCTCGCTCCAGCAGGAGATCCCCGAGGACCGACTGGCCCGCGTCTACTCCTACGACGCACTCGGCTCGTTCATGGCCATCCCGCTGGCCCAGGCCACCGTGGGCCCGCTCAGCGCGGCGATCGGCGTGCACGCCACGCTGCTGAGCGCGGCGGCGGTGATCCTCGCTTGCACGGTCGCCATGCTCGCCGTCCGCGACGTGCGCGCGCTCAAGGTCCGGTCCGCGTAAGGCCGCGTAAGGCGGCCATGGCCACAGAAGGCCGCAGCAGGCCGAGGCAACCGACCGACTCAGGACGGCCGGTTCTCCCTCCGCCACACGAACGCCAGCCCGGACCAGTCCTCCCCGACCGCCGCGACCTTGACGTCCACCACACCCAACGGCAGCAGCACCTCGCGCAGCAGACGGTCCGTCAGGTCGCTGGTGTGCCCTGCCGCGCGGCGCGGCCAGAGCACCCAGAGACACGACGCCGGCTGCAGCGCGTCCACCAGGCCCGTGGCGTCGTGCCGCAGTTCGTCGGCCGACCGGAAGAAGGCGAGCACGACGTCCGCGTCGGCGACGGCCGCCTGCCCGGTGCCCACCCGAACGCCGTCCGGCAGGTCGGGGAGCGCCCAGCCCGCCGGGGCGTGCCTCAGCACGACGCGGTGGCCGGGCTTGATCCGCAGCTTCCTGGCCAGCGGGGTGCCCGCGGAGCCGGTCACTCCGGCCGCTCCGGCCACTCCGCGCCCGCCTCCTTCGCGAGGCGGCGGAGCAGTGCCGGGACGGCAGTGCCGATCGGCTCGCGGATGACCTCCGCCGCCGCGTCGTCGTAGGGCGTCGGGTCGGCGTTGACGACGACGATGCGGGCACCGCCCGCGAGGGCCACGTCGACGAGCCCGGCCGCCGGGTGGACCTGCAGCGTCGTGCCGACGGCGAGCAGCACGTCGCAGGCGGCGGCGATGGCGCGGGCCTCGCCGAGGACCTGCGGGTCGAGGTGCTCGCCGAAGAAGACCGTCGCGGACTTGAGCACACCGCCGCAGACCGTGCAGGGCGGGTCGGCCTCGCCCGCGCGGACGCGGTCGAGGGCCACGGCCATGTCGCCGCGCGCGTGGCAGCTGACGCACTGGGTGCAGCGGGCGGTGCCGTGCAGCTCCAGGACCTTGCGCGGGCTGACGCCGCCGAGCTGGTGCAGGCCGTCGACGTTCTGCGTCAGCACGCGCAGCGGCAGACCGGCGCGCTCGTAGGCGGCGAAGGCGTGGTGGGCCGCGTTGGGCTGTACGTCGAGGACGCCGGTCTTGAGGCGCATCTGCCAGCTGCGGGCGCGGACCTCGGGATCGGCGAGATAGCTGTCGATGGTGACCAGCCGCTGGTTGCCGGGGTCGTCGCGCCACAGCCCCTGCGGGCCGCGGTAGTCACGCAGGCCGGAGTCGGTGGAGACGCCGGCTCCCGTGAGCGCGGCGAGGAGGGGACGGGCGGTGTCGCTCATGCAAGGAAACCTAGCCACCCCAGCGTCCGGGGGCGACCCGGTTTTCGCCCCGCTTTCCATCCCGGTTTTCGCCCCGCTTTGCGCCCGGGTAGTTGGCCGGGTAGCCGACCGGACACCACGCAGGAAGAACGCCGCGAAGCGCGCCGGAAAACTCGGTGTCGACACCTGTTGCACGGAGGTGACTCGGCAGTATGTTGACAACATGTCTAATAAGCAGCCGGCCTGGGAGCCGGGGGATCTGGAGCGCTTCCGCGCTGTCCAACAGCTCGCCTACCGCTGCGCGCAGACCGTGGCGGAGGGCCTCGAACCGGGCGTCACCGAGAAGCAGGCGGCTCAGCGGATGCGCCGCTGGCTGGAGGAGAACGGCGCGGACGACTGGTTCCACGTCCCGTTCGCCTGGTTCGGCGACCGTACGACCTTCCACCGGTTCCGCACGCCGCTCCAGTTCTTCCCGACCGACCGACGGCTTGAGGAGGGCATGCCCTTCATCCTCGACTGCGCACCCGTCGCCCAGGGCTACACCGCCGACATCGGCTACGCCGGCAGCCTCGGCGGAAACCGGGTGCAGCAGCAGATCCTGGACGACCTGAAGGAGTACCGGGAGCTGATCCTCGCCCAGGTGCGCGAGCGCAAGCCGCTCAACGAGATCTACCTCGCCGTGGACACGCTGATCGCCAAGCACGGCTACGAGAACCGCCACCGCGTCTACCCGGGCCGGGTGTTGGCGCACCAGGTCACCCGGCTCAAGGCGCGCGGACCGCGCACCGTCGTCGCCGGGTTCGGCATCCGCAGCCTGCAGACGCTCGGCCGGGAGCTGGTCGCCGAGCGGATCCAGCACCGCTCGCCGCTCTGGGCCGACGGCAAGTCCTCCGCCCACGCCCCGACCGCCGGCCTGTGGGCCGTCGAGCCGCACCTGGGCCTGCGCGGCATCGGCGCCAAGTTCGAGGAGTTGCTCGTCGTCACCGAGGACGACGCCTACTGGCTCGACGACGACCTGCCGCACGTCCGCACCTGGGCCACTCGGTCCGCCGCTGGGGAGAACGCCGAGCAGAACGCCGGGGAGAACGCCGAGGTGCACGCGGTATGAAAGAGGAACAGCGCATGCAGGAGCAGCAGAGCTTCGTGACCGCACCGGACGGGGTCCGGCTCGCCGTCTTCGAGTGGGGCGAGCGCTCCGCCGACACCACCGTCGTCCTGGTGCACGGCTACCCGGACAGCCACGTCGTCTGGCGGCCGATCGCCGAGCAGCTGGCCGAGCGGCACCACGTCGTCGCCTACGACGTACGCGGCGCGGGCGCCTCGGACGCGCCGCGCCGGATCGCCTCCTACACGCTCGCCACGCTCGAAGCCGACCTCGGCGCGGTGCTGCAGCAGGTCAGCCCGGAGCGGCCGGTGCACCTGGTCGGGCACGACTGGGGCTCGACCCAGTCCTGGGAGTCGGTCACCGGCACCGCGCTGGCGGACCGGATCGCCTCCTTCACCTCCGTTTCCGGCCCGTGCCTGGACCATGTCGGCCAGTGGTTCCGCAGCAAGCTGCGGCGGCCGAGCCCGCGTGCGCTGGGCCAACTGGCCTGGCAGAGCGTGCACTCCTGGTACATCGGCTACTTCCATCTGCCGCTGCTGCCCCCGCTGCTGTGGCGCACGGCGATGGTCAAGGCCTGGCCCGCGCTGCTGCACGCGATCGAGGGCGTGCCGCGCGGCAGCGGCGCGCCGACCTTCCCCACCGACGCGGTGCGCGGACTGGCGCTTTACCGGGCCAACATGATCCCCCGGCTGACCCGTCCCCGGCACCGGCCCACCGAGATCCCGGTGCAGGTGGTGCTGCCGCAGAAGGACCTCTACGTCACCCCGTCCATGGCCGGTCAGGCCCCGCAGCCCTACGTCGACCGGCTCTGGCGTCGCCCGCTGCGCGCCGGACACTGGGCGCCGCTGACCCACGACGCGGTGCTGGCCAACTGGATCGACGAGTTCGTCACCCACATCGAGGGCGGCCCGACCGCGCCCGCGCTCCAGCGCGCCGAGGTCAACAGGCCCCAGCAGGACGGGGAGCAGAAGGAGCACGCCGGGAAGCTGGTCATCGTCACCGGCGCGGGCAGCGGCATCGGCCGGGCCACCGCGCTGGCCTTCGCCGAGGCCGGTGCGGCGGTGATCGCCGCCGACCTCAACGCGGACTCCGCCGCCCGCACCGCCCACCTGGCCGCCCTGCTGGGCGCCCCGCGTACCGGCTCGTACGCCGTCGACGTCTCCGACCCGGCGGCCATGGAGGCCTTCGCCAAGGCCGTCGCCGAAGAGCACGGCGCACCGGACATCGTGGTCAACAACGCGGGCATCGGCCTCGGCGGCGCGTTCCTGGACACCCAGACCTCCGACTGGGACGCGGTGCTCGGCGTCAACCTGATGGGCGTGGTCCACGGCTGCCGTCTGTTCGGCGCGATGATGAAGGACCACGGCAACGGCGGACACATCGTCAACATCGCCTCCGCCGCCGCCTATCTGCCCTCGCGCACGCTGTCCGCCTACGCGACCAGCAAGGCGGCGGTGCTGATGCTCACCGAGTGCCTGCGCGCCGAGCTGTCCGACGACGGGATCGGCGTCAGCGCGGTCTGCCCCGGCTTCGTCAACACCGCCATCGCCAAGGCCACCCGCTACGTCGGCGTCAGCAGCAGCGAGCAGGAGCGGCTGCGCGGCAAGGCGGACCGCCTCTACCGGATGCGCAACCTGCCGCCGGAGCGGGTCGCCGACGCCGTGCTGCGCGCGGTGCGGGAGAACCGCCCGGTCGTCCCGGTCGCCGCCGAGGCCCGGATCGGCCGCGCGCTGACCCGCCTGTCCCCCGGCACCCTGCGCGCCATCGCCCGCGCCGACCTGACGCCCCGCTAGCCACCAGAATGAGAGGAGTCACCCCCGTGACCGAACTCGCCGTCAGCACCGAGCACGCGCCGCTGCAGGCGCGCCGAGTGACCTTCGACTGGACCGACACACCCCTCCACTGGGTCCCCGACGACCCGTTCTCCACCCACATGATCAACGTGCTGCACCTGCTGCTGCCCGCCGGCGAGAAGTGGTTCGTCGACGTCTACAAGCAGGCGCTGCCGCTGGTCCGCGACCCGCAGTTGCGTGCGGACATGATCGGGTTCATCGGGCAGGAGGCGGTGCACTCGCAGGCGCACTCCACCGTCCTGGACCATCTGGTCGCGCAGGGGCTCGACCCCTCCCCCTACACCGCGCAGATGGACTGGTTCTTCGAGCACCTGCTCGGCGACCACACCGCACCGCCGACGGCCACCGGGTGGTGGCTCAAGGAGCGGGTCGCGATCATCGCCGCCATCGAGCACTTCACCGCCGTGCTCGGCAAGTGGGTGCTGGACGCCCGGGGCTTCGAGCGGTACGGGGCCGACCCGGTGATGGTCGACCTGCTGCGCTGGCACGGCGCGGAGGAGGTCGAGCACCGCTCGGTGGCCTTCGACGTCTTCCAACATGTCGACGGCCGCTACCCGCGTCGGCTGCGGGCGATGACCACCGTCTTCCCGACCATGTTCTGGCTCTGGGTGCGCGGCGTGAAGTTCTTCATCGCCAACGACCCGGAGCTGACGCCTGCTCAGCGCAGGGTGCTGGAGCCGAAGATGAAGGACTGGGTGCGGGCCGCCAAGGCCGACCTGGTGCCCGCGCCGAAGCAGATCTTCTCCGCCGTCCCGCGCTACCTCAGCAGGCGCTACCACCCGACCCAGGAGGGCTCGACCGCCAAGGCGCTGGCCTACCTGGAGAGTTCGCCCGCCGCACGGGCCGCCGCCGCGCAGGCGGAGGCGGCGACGAAGCCGCTGCAGCTGGTGGTCGCCGACCGGCGCTCCCCGGCCGAGGGCGTGGCCGAGCTGCTGCTCACCTCCGCCGACGGCGCCGACCTACCTGCCTGGGAACCCGGCGCGCACCTGGACCTGCTGCTGCCGTCCGGTCTGGTGCGCCAGTACTCGCTCTGCGGCGACCCGGCCGACCTGAGCGGCTACCGGATCGGCGTCCGGCTCACCGAGGACACCCGGGGCGGCTCCCGCGAGGTGCACGAGAAGCTGCTCGCGGGCGCGTCCGTGGAGGCGCACCGCCCCCGCAACCGCTTCCCGCTCGGCGCGGGCGCGGGGCCGCGCTCCTTCGTGGCGGGCGGCATCGGCATCACCCCGATCCTGCCCATGGTGCGCGAGAGCGCGGCGCGCGGCAGCGACTGGCGGCTGCTCTACATCGGTCGGACCGCCGAGACCATGCCGTTCCTGGACGAGATCAAAGCGCTGCCCGAGGCGGACAAGCGGGTCACCGTCGTGACGACGGACACCGAGGGCCTGCCCGACCTGGCCGCCGCCCTGGAGTCGGCGCCACACGGCGCGGTGGTCCACGTCTGCGGGCCCGAGACGCTGATGGACGCCGTCGTCGACACCCTCACCGAACTGCGCCCCGGCGTCGAGGCCCGGCTGGAGCGGTTCCACCCGGCCGAGGACACCGCCCACGGCGACGCCGTCGAGGTCGAGCTGCGCCGCACCGGCGCCACGCTCACCGTCCCGGCGGACCGCAGCGTGCTCAGCGCCGTCCGCGACCGGCTGCCGGACGTCGCCTACAGCTGCGAGCAGGGCTTCTGCGGCACCTGCAAGGTTCAGGTGCTGGGCGGCACGCCGGAGCACCGGGACGCCCTGCTGAGCGTAGAAGAACGCGCGGAGTCGATGCTGATCTGCGTCTCCCGCAGCCAGGACGGCAAGCTGGTGCTGGACCTGTGAGACCGGACTGGCTGACGATCGATCAGATCGCCTCACGCCGCTGCAGCCAGAGGAAGGCCAGCCACCCCGGCAGCAGCGGCAACCAGAACGTGCACAGGCGGTAGACCAGGACCACCGGCACCCACGTGGCCGTGGGGGTGCCGGTGGTCACCCGCAGCGCGACGGCGAGCGCGGTGTCCACCGACCCGATGCCGCCCGGCACCGGCACCGCCGATCCGACGGTCGAGCCGATCAGCTGCGCGAGGGTGACCTCGGCGAAGCCGGGCCCCTGCCCGAAGGCACGGGCGCAGCAGTACAGGCAGACGGCGGCCATCAGCGTCACCGCCAGCTGGCCCAGGATGCCGACCGTCAGCTTGCCCGGCTGGTGCAGCAGTTGCCCGAACCGCGGCCCGGCCTCACGCAGCCGCGCCACCAGCCAGCGCCGCAGCCGCGGCACGCCGACCCCGCCGGCGACGACGGCCGCCAGCACCGCCCCGATCACCAGCAGCGTCGTCCCGGTCGGCAGCGAGGCGGCGTAGTCGGCGCCCACATACGCGCCGAAGCCAACGATCAGCAGCAGGTGCAGCACCAGCCCGGCGATCTGCCCCAGTGCCACGCTGGCAAGCGCCTGCGTCTGCGGGATGCCGGACCGGGCCAGGAACCGGGTGTTGACCGCCGCGCTGCCCAACCCGCTGGGCGTGGCCAGGTTGACGAAGAATCCCGACAGCTGCGCGAGCAGCGCTCCCCGGAACGACACCCGCTCCGGGACGAAGCCGACGACCGCGAACGTCGCCCCGACCGATCCGGCCGCCGACGCCAGCAGCGCCGGGGCCAGCCAGACGGCGTCGGCCCTGGCGAGCACCGGCAGCGGGTCGGCGTCGTGCCCAACGATCTGCAGCAGCACCACATACGCGACGACCGCACACAGCGCCAGCGTCACCAACCGCCGCAGCATCGGCCTGCGCGGGCGCCCCGACATGACCAGTCCGTTCCCGACAAGATCATCAGTCAAACATCGCCCCACCGTGCGGAGCCCTCGCGGAGCCCAAACTTCGCGAGCCTCTCACCTGGCCGCAACATGGGAGGGCGAGACTGATCAGGGAGATCGCCGGACAGCTCGCCGGAAACCACTGCCATCGCCGGACCGAATGCACCGGAAGGACAGGCACACATGGAGAACAGGCTCAGCCCGTTGGACGCGGCCTTCTGGAGCCTGGAATCCCCTGACGCACCGATGCACATCGGCGCGCTCGCCCACTTCGACGGCGCCGCCGACGCCAGTCCCCCCGACCTGGACGCCGTCGCCGCCGTGCTGGCCGAGCGTGCCCAGGCGATACCCCGACTCCGGCAGCGGGTGCGCACCCCCTGGAACCCGCTGGAAGGCCCGTACTGGGAGGAGCAGCCGGACTTCGACGCCGCCGCGCACATCGTCACCCACGCCCCCGCCGAGGACGACGAGGACCCCGACGGCGCTGTCGCCGGGCTGATGGCCGCGCCGGTGCCCCGGGAGGCGCCGCCGTGGGAGATGAACCTGCTCCCCGGTGGCGGTTCCGGTTTCTCGCTGCTGCTCAAGGTCCACCACGCCGCCGTCGACGGCCTGCGGGCGCTCGATGTGGGCGTCCGGCTGCTCGACCAGTTCGCCGGACGCGAGAAGCCCGACGCCACGACCAGGAGGCCCAACGGCCGGGAGCGGCACGCCGCCCCCACCGGGCCGCTGGCGCTGCGCGCCCTGCGTTCGATCCCCGTCGAAGCGAAGCGCACCCTCCGGGCCGCCGAGATCGCGAGCGACACGCTGCTCTCGGTCGCCGGAAGCGCCCCGCGCAGCCTGCTCCAGCCGGCCGCCCTGCTCCGCCCGTCGGCACTGATCCGTCCCTCGTCCGAGGCCCCCGGGCTGGCCCTGCCCTCCTACCCGCTCGACGACCTGCACCGGATCCGCAAGGCGCACGGCGGCACCGTCAACGACGTCGTCCTCGCCGTGCTCGCGGGCGCGCTGCGCGCCTTCGGCGACGAGAGCGGCCAGGGGAGCCGGAACGCCCGCGTGCTCGTCCCCGTCAGCCAGCGGGCGCGGCTCGGCGCGCCGGGCGGCGGCAACCGGCTCTCCGGCTACCTGCTCGACCTCCCGGTCACCGAGCCGGACCCGCGTCGGCGGCTGGAGCGGGTGCGCGCGGCGATGGACGCGCACAAGCAGCGCGGCCCCCGTCGCGGCCCGGGCGCGGTGGCGCTGCTGGCCGAGCTGCTGCCCGCCCCGGGGCACCGCCTCACCGCCCCGCTGCTGCGCCCGACCGCACCGCTGCTCTTCGACGCGCTGGTCACCAACGTGCCGATGCCGGACTTCCGGTTCACCCTGGACGGCCACACGCTGACCGGCCTGTACCCGCTGCCGCCGCTGGCCCGGGGGCAGGCGCTGGCGGTTGCCGTCAGCAGCTACCGGGGCCGACTCCATGTCGGCCTGCGCGGCCGCCTCGACACCACGGACCTGCACCGGGCGTTCGACGTCTCCCTCGCGGAACTCCTCGCGACCTGCTGAGTCGCCCCCTCGGCGAGCACCCCGTTCGCCCTCGAACGCCAGCCCCACCCAGCTAGGCTGACGCCCATGACCGCCGCATCAGGCGCCGCACCGGGGGCCGCACCCCGGCCGCGCCGCAGGCTCAGCGTCGAGCAGCGGCGCGAACAGCTGATCTCCGTCGCACTCGACTTCTTCGCGCACCACGCGCCCGAAGAGGTGTCGATCGACGACATCGCCGCCGCCGCAGGGACCTCCCGGCCGCTCGTCTACCACTACTTCCCCGGCAAGCAGGCCCTCTACGAGGAGGCGACCCGGCGGGCGGGCCGCGAGCTGGCGGGGCTGTTCGACGAGCCGCAGGCCGGACCGCTCTCGGAGCGGCTGCACCGGGTGATGGGCCGCTACCTCGACTTCGTCGACGCGCACGGGCCCGGCTTCGCCGCGATCATGCGCAGCGGCTCGGCCTCGTCGAGCCCCGGCACGGGCGCCGTCATCGACCAGGTCCGCCAGGCCGCGCTGGACGCGGTGCTGAGCCACCTCGCGCTGCCCGACCCGAGTCCGCGCGTCCGCCTGGCGGTGCGGTCCTGGATCGGCAACGCCGAGATCACCGCGCTCACCTGGCTCCAGGACGATACGCGCCAGTTCTCCCGCGCGGAGCTGCAGCTCGCCCTGGTGCAGGAGTTCGTGGCCCAACTGCTGGTCGTCCTGGTCCACGAGCCGGAGCTGGCCCCCGCGATGAGCGGCTGGCTCGGCGCGGAACAGCCGGACGGACCGGCCGGGCTGCTGCTCAGCCGCCTGCTCGGCCTGCTCGGCGACGGCCTGCTGGCCCCGGAGGCGCTCCGACTGGCGACGGGCAGCGCCGATACGACTGTCAGCTGAGACCAGATATGAATGATTGTTCATTCCTTCCGGTATAGTTCCCCGTGGAGACCACCGACCGAGGAGCCACTGTGAGCCACCCGCACGAGGCGCATGCGCATGACGCCCACGCGCACGACGGCCACAGCCACGGCGTGTCCGCCGACGCGGACCGGCGCTACCTGACCGGCGCGCTCGCGCTGATCGGCGCGTTCATGGCCGCCGAGGTCGTCGTCGGCCTGCTGGCGCACTCCCTGGCCCTGGTCTCGGACGCCGGGCATATGCTGACCGACGCCGCCTCAATCGTGCTGGCGCTGATCGCCATGCGGCTGGCCGCGCGCCCCGCCAAGGGCTCGCTGACCTTCGGCCTCAAGCGCGCCGAGATCCTCTCCGCCCAGGCCAACGGCATCACCCTGCTCGCGCTGTCCGTGATCTTCCTCTACCAGGCCGTGCGGCGACTGGTCAGTCCGCCCGCCGTCGAGGGCGGCGTGGTGCTGGCGACGGCCCTGGTCGGGATCGTAGTCAACGTCCTCGCGGCCTGGCTGATCTCCCGCGCCAACCGGTCCAGCCTCAATGTCGAGGGCGCCTACCAGCACATCCTCAACGACGCCTGGGCCTTCATCGCCACGGCCGTGGCCGGCCTGGTCGTGCTGCTCACCGGCTTCGACCGCGCCGACGCCCTGGCGACGCTGGTGGTGGCGGGCCTGATGCTCAAGGCGGGCTACGGCCTGGTCCGCGAGTCCGGCCGGATCTTCCTGGAGGCCGCCCCGGCAGGCCTGGCCCCGGACGCCGTCGGCGCGCGACTGGCCTCCCTGCCCGGCGTGGTCGAGGTGCACGACCTGCACATCTGGACCATCACCTCCGGCTACCCGGCGCTCTCCGCCCACATCCTGGTCCGCGACGACCTCGACTGCCACGCGGTCCGGCTCTCCATGGAGCACGAGCTGCGCGAGCACTATGCGATCGACCACACCACGCTCCAGGTCGACCACGCCTCCCCGGAGACGCTCCAGCTCTCCACGGATCAGCGCTCCACGGACGCCGCCCACTGCCGCGACCCGCACGGCACCGCGCACCGCGCCCACTCCTGATTTGCTTCCGCGTCGTTCACGTTCACAGTTGACGCACTGTTATCAACCTGTGATCTGTTTATTTCGGTCCTTGTCGGACATTCCCCAACCTCGGCCCTCCCCTCCGTGGGCAGACTTACGGAACGCTTAGCCACGCGCGCACTAACGTGACGGCGCGGGGACGCTACGCGCCCCCCATCAGCCGAGCAGCAACCGAGGACCGATGACCCAGAACAAGCCGTCGAACTCCGAGCGTCGCCGAATAGCTCAGGAGAAGATCGCCGCACAGCGCGCGGCCGAGGCTCGACGCCAGCGCACCGTCACCATCGCCATGTCAGTGGGCGGCGTCGTCCTGGTCGCCGGGCTCGTGGCGGGGGGCTTCTGGGCCTACGAGAGCGTCAGCAAGCAGAAGACCAAGCAGGACGCCGTGGCCGCGGCCACCGACCCCTCCATCGACAAGAGCGCGAACCTGCTCGCCTCCCCTGCCCACCAGGCGGACGGCGGCACCGTCGACGGCATCGTGCAGAGCAACTCGATGGAACAGACGGTCTACCACATCCACTCGCACCTGCAGGTCTTCGTCAACGGCAAGCAGATGACGATCCCCTACGGCCTCGGCATCGTCCCGCCGCTCAGCCTGCAGCAGGCCCAGGACGGCTCCGCGTTCGTCGACGGCGGCAAGGCGTTCTACTTCCTGCACACGCACGACGAGAGCGGCATCATCCACGTCGAGTCGCCCACCGAGCAGCAGTACAACCTGGGCAACTTCTTCGACGTCTGGGGCCAGACCCTCGACCGCGGCCAGATCGCCGGCGACAAGGGCACCATGACCGTGTTCGTCGACGGCAAGGTCTACACCGGCGACCCGCGCGCGATCCAGTTCAAGAACCTCGAGAAGATCCAGATCGACATCGGCACGGTCACCCCGTACAAGGACTGGACCTGGCCGTCGGGCTACTAGGCCGTCGCCCTACCAGCCACTAGCCGCCTGGGGACGCGATGAGCGACGAAGCCGCGGATGTCGAGCTCGAAGCCCTTGAGGCACAGGCCGCCGCGCTGGAGCAGGCGGCGGCCGGACGCGGCGGGCTGAGCGGCGCACGGCGCACGCTCCTGCTCCAGGGCCCGCTGGTCGCCGTGCTCGCGCTCGTCCTGCTGCTGTGGGGACGCTCGGCCCCCACGTCGAGCGCCGCGACGGCCGCGTCCAGCCCGCCGCGGCTGGGGTGCAGCTCCCCCTACCTCGCCCCGCCGACGAAGTCGACGGGCCCGGTGGACGCCTACCTGACCCTGCGCAACGGCGGCGGCACGGCGGACCGGCTGATCGACATCACCACGCCCTGGGCCGCCACGGCGCAACTGGTGGACGCCTCCGGGCACGTCCTGCCGTGGCTGACCGTCCCGGCCGACGGCTCGCTGACCCTGAGCCCCGGCGGCACCCACGTCGAGCTGACCGCGCTGCGGCGCACCCCGGCCCTGCACGACACCATCCAGCTCGACCTGACCTTCGCCACCTCCGGCACGGTCCACGTCTGGGCCCCCGTCGGCCCGGCCGACAGCCTGACCGTCGAGGACGTCATGCACGCCATGAAGTGGATGGACCGCCTCCCGCCCGCCAACCAGTAACCCGCGGCTGCGCCGCACGCCGATCCATCACAGTCGAATATTGCTGAGCCGAACTCACTATTAGCAATGGCAATAGTGAGCTATGCTCGATCCCATGAAACAGATCGGTCCCGACTGGACGCCCCCGCCCCGCGATCCGGGCGCGCAGCGGGCGCCGCGACAGCTCCGCCGGATACTCCGGCTGTTCCACCCGTACCGGATGCGACTGCTGGTGGTCGCCTTCCTGGTCGGCCTTTCCTCGCTGGTCTCGGTCGCCTCGCCGTTCCTGCTGCGGGCCGTGCTGGACGTGGCGATCCCCGAGCGGCGGACCGGGCTGCTGTCCGTGCTGGTCCTCGGCATGATCGCGGTCGCCGTGGCGAACTCCGTCTTCAACGTCTGGCAGACCTACATCTCCACCAGCGTCGGCCAGCAGGTCATGCACGACCTGCGCACCGCCGTCTACGCCCACCTGCAGCGGATGCCGCTGGCCTTCTTCACCCGCACCCGCACCGGCGAGGTGCAGTCGCGGATCGCCAACGACATCGGCGGCATGCAGGCGACCATCACCTCGACCGCGACCTCGCTGGTCTCCAACGCCACCACCGTGGTCGCCACCATCATCGCCATGGTCGCCCTGGACTGGCAGCTGACCATCGTCTCGCTGGCGCTGCTGCCGCTCTTCGTCTGGATCAGCCGACGGGTCGGCAACGAGCGCCGCCGGATCGCCAACGAGCGGCAGCGGCAGATGGCGTCGATCTCGTCGATCATGCAGGAGTCGCTCTCGGTCAGCGGCATCCTGCTCGGCCGGACCATGGGCCGCTCCCGGGCGCTGAGCGACGACTTCTCCCATCAGTCGTCCGCGCTCGCCGACCTCGAGGTGCGGGCCGACATGGCCGGGCGCTGGCGGCAGTCGACCATCCAGATCGTCATGGCCGCGATGCCCGCCGTCATCTACTGGGCGGCCGGGCTGACCGCCGGCCCGCACGGCACCGCCGTCTCGCTGGGCACGCTGGTCGCCTTCACCACGTTGCAGCAGAGCCTGTTCCGGCCGACCGTGCAGCTGCTGCAGACCGGCGTGGCCGTCCAGGTCTCGCTCGCGCTGTTCCAGCGCATCTTCGAGTACCTCGACCTGGTCCCCGACATCACCGAGAAGGACGACGCGGTCACGCCCGCCGGACGCGTCCGCGGCGAGATCCGGTTCGAGGGCGTCGGCTTCCGCTACGAGGACCGTCAGGCGCGGCCGACGCTGCAGGACATCGAGCTGACCGTGCCGCCGGGCGGCTCGCTCGCCGTCGTCGGCGAGACCGGCTCCGGCAAGACCTCGCTCAGCTACCTGGTTCCCCGGCTCTACGACGTGACCGAGGGCCGGGTCACCATCGACGGCGTCGACGTGCGCGACCTCAGCTTCGCGGCGCTGTCGGACGCGGTCGGCGTGGTCTCGCAGGAGACCTACCTCTTCCACGCCTCGGTCGCCGAGAACCTGCGCTTCGCCAAGCCCGACGCCACCGATGCGGAACTGCACGCGGCCGCCAGGGCCGCGCAGATCCACGACCACATCGCCTCGCTGCCCGACGGCTACGACACCCTGGTCGGCGAGCGCGGCTACCGCTTCTCCGGCGGCGAGAAGCAGCGCCTGGCGATCGCCCGGACGATTCTGCGCAACCCGCCCGTCCTGGTGCTCGACGAGGCGACCAGCGCGCTGGACACCCAGACCGAGCAGGCCGTGCAGCAGGCGCTCGACACCCTGTCCGCCGGTCGCACGACCGTCACCATCGCCCACCGCCTGTCCACCATCCACGACGCCGACCAGATCGTCGTCCTCGACGCCGGCCGGATCGTCGAACGCGGCACCCACGACGAGCTGATGACCCGCAGCGGCCACTACGCCGCCCTGATCTCCCGCGACAGCGGCCACGCCGTGGCGTCAGTTACCTGAATTTTGCTCACCGTTCGGAGCAACCGGGCCGACGTTCGGAAAGTCTGCACAGTCGACGATGTGTCAACTCGCACAATCGTCACAGGCAGCACCAACCAACGTCGGAAGGACCCACTCAGTGGTCTCACCTTTCAGGGCGCGCGTCCGTCGCGCGCTGGCGGTCGCCCTCGGCACGACCGCGGTGGCCGCGCTGGCCCCTCTGGGACTGGCCCAGCCCGCCGCAGCGGCGACCACGCCGATCTGCACCTCGGCGAAGCACCCGGCACTGGCCGCCAAGCTGTCGCGTGACATCGCGTCAGCCGTGCGCGGTCGCTACGACACCTATGCGCTCGACGTCTGGGACCAGAAGACGGGCGTCTCCTGCGCGCTCCACTCCACCTGGCACTTCGACTCCGCCAGCGTGGTCAAGGCGACCATCATGGGCGCCCTGCTCCGCCGGGCCGAGGACGAGCACCGCTACCTGGACTCGTTCGAGGTGAGCAACCTGCGCACCATGATCGAGAACTCCGACAACCAGGCGGCCACCAACCTGTGGGACAACCTCGGCATGGCCGAGCTGAACCACTTCCTGCGCCTGGTCGGCATGACCAGCACCCACCTCGGCCAGGGCGGCTACTGGGGCCTGACCCAGATCACCGCGCGCGACGAGATGAAGCTTCTCGACGCCTTCACCGACCGCACCGACGTGCTCTCTCCCGCCGGCAAGGCGTACGCGCTGGGCCTGATGGGCCACGTCGAGTCCGACCAGCGCTGGGGCACCCCGTACGGAACCCCGGCCGGTGTCGCCGCCCACAACAAGAACGGCTGGCTGCCGCGCGCCACGCTCGGCTGGCGGGTGCACAGCATCGGCGTCTTCACCAGCAAGACCAAGGACTACCGGATGGTCGTGCTGACGGACAACCAGTCGACCATGGACTACGGCATCACGACCATAGAGCGTGTCGCGCTCGCCGTGCACGACGACCTCGGTCGTTACAACGCACCACGCGCGCTTCCGCAGGAGGCCCCGCAGCTCACCCCGGCCGCTCCGAACAGCACAGCCGGCGACGGCTCCGCTCCGTACGGCACGGTCAAGCAGTAGGCACGCACACGCGACGCCCCGTCCGGCTTTGGCCGGACGGGGCGTTTCGCATTGCACATCGAGTCGCTATGCTCATCACTGCACATCTGGATGCCTATCTGAGCAAGAATGAGCAGACGGCATACGACACTCCTGGAGGACAGCCGGTGAGCTCTCAGACGTCGATCGAGATCGCCTCGCAGCCCGACTGCTGGCAGCGGGCGATCGACCTGCTGCCGCAGGTCTCCGGACTGCTGCCGCGACCGGGCGAGCGGGTGGCCGTGGTCGGCTGCGGCACCTCGTGGTTCATGGCCCAGTCCTACGCCGCCCTGCGCGAGGCGGCGGGCGAGGCGGGCGGCGAGACCGACGCCTTCGCCGCCTCCGAGGCGCCGCTCGGCACAGGGTTCTCGCGTCGCTACGACCGGGTCCTGGCCCTGTCCCGCTCCGGCACCACCACCGAGGTGCTGGCCCTGCTGGAGGCGCTGCGCGGCCAGGTGGCCACCACCGCGATCACCGCCGACCCGGCCACCCCGGTCGCCGACCTGGCCGACGACCTCGTGGTGCTGGACTGGGCCGACGAGCGCTCCGTCGTCCAGACCCGGTTCCCCACCTCGCAGATGGTGCTGCTCCGCGCGCACCTCGGCGAGGACGTGGCGCACCTCCCCGCGCAGGCGGCCGAGGCGGTGGACGAGCCGCTCGCCGACGCCGTGGTGACGGCGGAGCAGGTCAGCTTCCTCGGCCGCGGCTGGAGCTACGGCGTGGCCCGCGAGGCGGCCCTCAAGGTCCGCGAGACCGCCGCCTGGTGGACCGAGTCGTACCCCGCCATGGAGTACCGTCACGGCCCGATCAGCATCGCCCGCCCCGGCCGCGTGGTCTGGAGCCTCGGCCCGCTCCCCGAGGGCCTGGGGGACCAGATCCGGGACACCGGGGCACACCTGGTGACGCCGCGTCACGACCCGCTGGCCGAGCTGGTCAAGGTGCAGCGCCTCGGCGTCACCCTGGCCGACCGCCTGGGCCGCGACGTCGACAACCCGACGCACCTGACCCGCTCCGTCGTCCTGGCGTGATCGGCTGTGCTCACATGAACGGCAGTACGCGCATGATCCTCACCGTCACGCTCAACGCGGCCCTCGACGTCACCTACGTCGTGGACGCGCTGCGACCGGGCACGACCCACCGGGTCCGCTCGGTCGCGGAGCGGGCGGGCGGCAAGGGCGTCAACACCGCCCGGGTGCTCACCCACCTCGGCGAGAAGACCCTCGCGCTCGGCCTGGCCGGTGGCGCGACGGGTGCCGTGCTCCGCGCCGACCTGGACGCCTCGGGCATCCCACACCGGTTCACGCCGATCGCCGGACCGACCCGCCGCGCCGTGGCCGTGGTGTCCGGTGGAGACGTGACGGGCCTGTGGGAGCCCGGACCGGTCGTCGCCGACGAGGAGTGGCAGCGGTTCGTCCGCGACTACTTCACGCCCGCCCTGGACCGCGCGGGCGCGGTGGTCCTCTCCGGCAGTCTGCCGCCGGGCGTGCCCGGCGACGCCTATGCCCAGCTGGTCCGTCTTGCCGCCGAGGCCGGTGTGCCCGCGCTCGTGGACGCCGACGGCCCGGCGTTGCGGGCAGCGCTCGCCGCCGCTCCCGCGCTGGCCAAGCCGAACGTCGAGGAAGCCCGCCGTGCCCTCGGCTACGAGCACGAGCCACCCGCCGCGTCCGACCTCCCCGCCGCGCTCGTCGCCGCCGGTGCCCGCGCCGCCGTCGTGTCGGCCGGTGCCGACGGCCTGACGGCGTGTTGGAACGGCGAGCGCCTCCACGTCGCGCCGCCGCGCGCGGTCAGCGGCAACCCCACCGGCGCGGGTGACGCCGCCTCCGCCGCGCTGGCGCTCGCCCGTGACACCCCGCCCGCCGAGGCGCTCGCCGACGCCGTCGCGCTCTCGGCGGCAGCCGTCGCCGCTCCCCTCGCCGGGGACTTCGACGCCCGGCTCTACGCCCAACTCCGCCCTCCGATCGCTCCTGGAGCCCCGCCGTGCCCCTCGTCCCGCTGAGCCGGATCCTCGACGCCGGACCCGTCTTCGCCTTCAACGTGATCCAGATCGAGCACGCCGAGGCGATCCTGGCCGGTGCCGAGCAGGCCAAGGCGTCCGTCGTGCTGCAGATCAGCGAGAACGCCGTGGGCTACCACGGCGCGCTCGCACCCGTCGCCGCCGCCGCGCGCCTCGCGGCCGAGCGGAGCGGCGCCGAGGCCGCGCTCCACCTCGACCACGCCACCGACGAGCGCCTGGTCCGCGAGGCGGCTGACCACGGCTTCGGCTCGGTGATGTACGACGGCTCGACGCTGCCGTGGGCGGAGAACCTCCGCACCACCGCCGAGGTGACCGCCTGGTGCCACCAGAACGGGCTCTTCGTCGAGGCCGAACTCGGTGAGATAGGAGGCAAGGACGGCGCGCACGCCCCCGGCGTGCGGACCGATCCGGCGGAGGCGGCCGAGTTCGTCGCCCGCACCGGCGTGGACGCGCTCGCCGTCGCCGTCGGCAGCGAGCACGCCATGACCTCCCGGACCGCCCGCCTGGACCTGGAGCTGATCGGGCGTCTGCACGCCGCCGTCCCGGTGCCGCTGGTGCTGCACGGATCCTCCGGCGTCCCGGACGAGAGCCTGGTCGCCGCCGCTGCGGCCGGGATGCGGAAGATCAACGTCTCCACGCACCTCAACCGCCTCTTCACCGAGGCGGTCCGCGGCGCCCTCGCCGCCGATCCGAAGCTGGTCGACCCGCGCCGCTGGCTCGCCCCCGGACGTGACGCGGTCGCCGCCGAGGTCGCCCGGTTGCTCGGGTTGCTCGGTTCGCTCGGTTCGCTCGGGTCACCCGATTCACCCGGTTCGCTCGGGTCACCCGATTCGCTTGGGTCGCTGAATCACTGACCGAACGTCAGGCAGTGATCACCCGCACCCGAGCCTCGGCCAACGCGCTGCGCTCGGGCTCGGGCGGGGTCGCGTCGGTGACCACGGCGTCGATCTCGCGCAGCGGGCAGATGCTGGCGAAGGTGGCCTTGCCGAGCTTGCTGGCGTCCGCCAGCACCACGCCCTGCGAGGCCACCTGCAGGAAGGCGCGGTCGGTGTGCGCCTCCATCTCGTCATGGGTGGTGCAGCCCGCGTCGGCACTGAGGCCGTCGACGCCGATGAACGCGATGTCCAGTCGATACCGGGCCAGATGCTCGTCGGCGGCCGGTCCGACCAGCTCGTAACTGGCCGTGCGGGCCTGCCCGCCGATGACGACCAGCCGGATCTCCGGACGGACGATCAGATCCGCCGCGATGTTCACCGCGTTGGTGACCACGGTCAGCCTGCCGCCCTCCGCGCTCTTGCCGCCCTCCGCCGACCTGCTGCGCTCCGCCAGCAGCCGGGCCAGCTCGGTGACCGTGCTGCCGCCCGCCAGCCCGACCACCGCGCCGTCCGGTACCAACTCGGCTGCGGCCAGCGCGATCCGGTGCTTCTCGTCCTGCCGCGCCCCGGCCCGGTGCCGCAGCGGCAGCTCCAGGTTGACGCTGCCGGTCACCGCTCCGCCGTGGGTGCGGCGGAGCAGTCCCTGCTCGTCCAGCGCCTGCAGGTCGCGCCGGATGGTGGCCCCGGAGACGTCGAGGAGCTCGGCGAGCTCGTGCACGTCGGCACTGCCGGCCCGCGCGACATGGTCCAGGATCCGGGCGAAACGATCGGCCTTCAGCATGCCCGGATCCTAGTAGGCCCTGTCGTGCCCCGCCCGGCGCACTGGTCAGAGCCGCGCGAACCGGTCCTGCAGCCCGAGCAGCAGGGCCTCCAGCCCGAGCTCGAACGCGCCCTCGTCGACGGCACGCTGGCGCTCCGCCAGCAGGTGCGCCTGGTTCAGGTGCGGGTACTCCTCGGCGTCGTACAGCCCGGCGTCGTCCACGAAGCCGCCGGCGAACGATCCCAGCGCCGAGCCGAAGACCAGGTAGCGCATCAGCGCGCCGATCCGGGTCGCCTCGCCGCGCGGCCAGCCCGCGTCGACGAGCGCGCCGAAGACCGCGTCGGCGAGCTTCAGCGCATGCGGACGCCGTCCCGGTCCGTGCGCCAGTGCGGGCACCAGGTTCGGGTGTGCGACCAGCGCCGACCGGTAGGAGCGGGCCCACTCGCGCAGCGCGTCCGGCCACGGGTCGCGGCCGAGCATGTCCAGCTCCACCTCGCCGACCACCAGGTCCACGACCGCGTCGAGCAGGGCGTCCTTGGTCGGGAAGTGGTTGTAGAGCGACGGGCCGCTGACGCCGAGCTCGGCGGCGAGCTTGCGGGTGGAGAACGCGTCCAGGCCCTCCTCGTCGACGAGCCGCAGCGCGGTCACGACGATCCGCTCCCGGCTCAGCAGCGGGTTGCGCGGCCTGGCCATCCTGCTGGTTCTCCCTCGCTGAGGCGGTTCGGGCTTCCCTAAGAGTGCCCGATCGCGTTACAGTCCAAAAACTTGCAGCGCTAGTTTAATGGGAACGCAGGGAATCGCCGTGAACCTGGAGCTCACCGACGAGCAGGCCGCCGTACGCGAGCTGGCGGCCGACTTCGTCAACCGCGAGATCGTGCCGCACGCCGCCGCCTGGGACCGGGCCGAACAGGTCGACCAGGGCATCGTGAAGAAGCTGGGGGACCTCGGTTTCCTCGGCCTCACCATCCCCGAGGAGTACGGCGGCTCCGGCGGCGACCACCTGGCGTACGTGCTGGTCACCGAGGAGCTCGGCCGCGGCGACTCCTCCGTGCGCGGGCTGCTCTCGGTCTCGCTGGGCCTGGTCGCCAAGTCGGTCGACCACTGGGGCAGCGAGGAGCAGAAGCAGGAGTGGCTGCCGCGCCTCTGCTCGGGCGAGGCGCTGGGCTGCTTCGCCCTCACCGAGCCCGGCACCGGCTCCGACGCGGGCAACCTCACCACCCGGGCCGTCCGCGACGGCGATCACTGGGTCATCAACGGCGCCAAGATGTTCATCACCAACGGCACCTGGGCCGAGGTCGCCCTCGTCTTCGCCCGCACCGGCACCCCGGAGCAGGGCCACAAAGGCGTCAGCGCCTTCCTGGTCCCGACCGACACCCCGGGCCTGACCCGTACGACCGTCCACGGCAAGCTCGGCCTGCGCGGCCAGCCCACCGCCGAACTGGCCTTCGAGGACGTCCGGGTCCCCGCCGACGCCATGCTCGGCCCGGAGGGCAAGGGCTTCAACGTCGCCATGTCCGCGCTGGCCAAGGGCCGGATGTCGGTGGCGGCGGGCTGCGTCGGCATCATCCAGGCCTCCCTGGACGCCGCCGTCGCCTACGCCACCCAGCGCGAGCAGTTCGCCAAGCCGATCGCCGCCCACCAGCTGGTGCAGGAGATGCTCGCCGACATCAAGGTCGAGCTCGACGCGGCCCGGCTGCTGGTCTGGCGGGTGGCCGACCTGATCGAGCGCGGCCTGCCGTTCCAGACGGAGTCCTCGGTCGCCAAGCTCTACGCCTCCGAGGCGGCGGTCAAGGCCGCCAACACCGCCCTCCAGGTCTTCGGTGGATACGGTTTCATCGACGAGTACCCGGTGGGCAAGTACGTCCGCGACGCCCGCGTGATGACCCTCTACGAGGGCACCAGCCAGATCCAGAAGCTCCTCATCGGCCGCGCCCTCACCGGCGTCAACGCCTTCTGACTCTCCGTCAGCCGATACCCGCACCCATACAGCATTCAGGAGCCCGACGATGCGCCCTGTCTACTTCGCCGCCGCCAAGCGGACCCCGATCGGCCGACTGCGCGGGGTGCTCTCCGGCGTCCGGCCGGACGACCTGGCCGCGACCGCCGTCCGTGCAGTGCTGGACGCGGTCCCCGCCCTCGATCCGGCCCGGATCGACGACGTCTACTGGGGCGCGGCCAACCAGGCCGGAGAGGACAACCGCAACATCGCCCGCATGGCGGTGCTGCTGGCCGGCATCCCGGAGTCGGTCCCCGGAGCCACGCTCAACCGCCTCTGCGCGTCCGGCCTGGAGGCGGTCACCACGGCCGCCCGCGCCATCGCCGCGGGCGAGGCGGACATCGTGCTGGCGGGCGGCTCCGAGTCGATGAGCCGCGCCCCGTTCGTGCTCCCCCGCGCCGAGCAGGCCCTGCCGCACGGCCAGGAGATCTTCGACACCAAGCTCGGCTGGCGCATGACCAACCCGAGGATGAAGGAGCTGCACGGCGTCCTGTCGATGGGCGAGACGGCCGAGGAGGTCTCCCTCCGGTACAACGTCAGCCGCGAGGACCAGGATGCCTTCGCTCTGCGCAGCCACACCCTGGCCACCGCCGCCCGCGACGCGGGCCATTTCGACGCCGAGTTGGCCGAGGTCACGCTGGCGGACGGCACGATGGTCACCGCGGACGAGTCGATCCGCCCCGACACCAGCCTGACCAAGCTGGCCTCGCTCAAGCCTGTGTTCCGCGCGGGCGGGACGGTCACGGCGGGCAACGCCTCCCCGATGAACGACGGCGCGGCCGGTCTGCTGCTCTGCAGCGAGGAGGCGTTGACCGAGCTCGGGGTCGAGCCGCTGGGCCGCTACGTCATGGGCGCCAGCGCGGGCGTCCACCCCGACGTGATGGGCATCGGCCCGGTCCCGGCCGTGCAGCGGGTGCTGAAGCGCAGCGGACGCGGTTTGGAGTCCATCGAGACGGCCGAGTTCAACGAGGCGTTCGCCGCGCAGGCGTTGGCGTGCGTGCGCGAGCTGGGCGTCGACCCGGAGCTGGTCAACCCCCAGGGCGGCGCCATCGCCATCGGCCACCCGCTGGGCGCCTCCGGTGCCCGCATCCTGACCACCCTGCTCCACCGCATGTCCCGCACGGACGCCCACCACGGCCTGGCCACCATGTGCGTCGGCGTCGGCCAGGGCACCGCCGTGCTGGTCGACCGCGACTGAGCGCCGCCCCCTCACAGACTTTTCCTCCGGAACCGTAAGTAAGCGAAAGGGATCCCCACCCATGAACCGCTTCACCGACCGCGTCGCCGTCGTCACCGGCGCGGCCCAGGGCATCGGCGCCGCCACCGCGATGCGTCTCGCCGACGAGGGCGCGAGCGTGGCCGTCGTCGACCTGACCCCCGAGCGGGCGCAGCAGACGGTCGACACCATCACGGCCAAGGGCGGCACCGCCCGCGCCTACGGCTGCGACGTCGCCGACTACGACGCCGTCGAGGCGGTCTTCGCACAGGTCGTCGCCGACTTCGGGGCCGTCCACATCCTGGTCAACAACGCCGGGATCACCCGCGACAACCTCTTCTTCAAGATGCCGAAGACCGACTGGGACGCGGTGCTGACGGTCAATCTGACCAGCGCCTACAACTGCAGCCACGTGGCGCAGACGTACATGTGCGCGCAGAAGTACGGCAAGATCGTCTCGCTCTCCTCCCGCTCCGCGCTGGGCAACCGAGGCCAGGCCAACTACGCCGCCGCCAAGGCCGGGATCCAGGGCCTGACCGCCACGCTGGCCATCGAGTTGGGCCCGTTCAACATCAACGTCAACGCCGTCGCCCCCGGCTACATCGCCACCTCGATGACCGCCGCCACCGCCGAGCGGGTCGGCGCCTCCGCCGAGGAGCACCAGACGCTGGCCGCCGAGCGCACCCCGCTGCGCCGCGTCGGCCAGCCGGAGGACATCGCCTCCGTGGTCGCCTTCCTCGCCTCCGAGGACGCCTCCTACGTCAGCGGCCAGACCCTGTACGTCAACGGGGGCGCCCGGTGACCACCCTGTCGCTGGCCTCGGTACTGGCCGAGAACGCCCGGCGCAGGCCCGGCAAGCTCGCCCTGGTCGAGGGCGCGACCCGGCTCACCTTCGGCGAGTTGTGGCAGCAGTCGCTGGGCCAGGCCGCCGCACTGGTCCGCCTGGGCGTGCAGCCCGGCGACCGGGTGGCACTGATGGCTCCCAACGTGGCCGAGTTCTGCCGCGCGTACTACGCGATCCTCGCCGCGGGCGGCGTCGTGGTGCCGGTGCACCTGCTGCTGACGGCCGAGGAGGTCGCCTTCGTGCTGCGCGACTCGAGCGCGCGGCTGCTGATCGCCCACGCCGCCAACGCCGAGGTCGCCGCCGTCGCGGCGGCCGAGGCGGGCGTGCCGCTGGTCGGAGTCGGCCCTGAGGCGCCGATGGCGGGCGCGCTGGGCCGGTTGGAGGAGTTCGCCGCAACGGTCGACCCGCTGCCGCACTTCGTGGCGCGCGACGCCGAGGACCCGGCCGTCGTCTTCTACACCAGCGGCACCACCGGCAAGCCCAAGGGCGCGGTGCTCAGCCACCTCAACCTGGTGATGAACGCGACGACCAACGCCTTCGACGCCAACCACACCTCCCCGGACGACGTGGCGCTCGGCGCACTGCCGCTGTTCCACACCTTCGGCCAGACCGTGTCGATGAACTCGACCTGGCGGGCCGGGGCCGCCCTCGTACTGCTGCCGCGCTTCCATGCCGGACAGGCACTGGAACTGATGGTCCGTGAGGGCGTCACGCACTTCCACGGCGTGCCGCAGATGTACCTGGCGCTGTTGGAGGCGGCGAAGGCCGCACCGGAGCTGTCAGAACCCCAGTCACCGCAACCGCGGCTGCCCCGGCTGGACCTGTGCATCTCCGGCGGCGCGTCGCTTCCGGTCACCGTGCTGGAGCGGTTCAACGCGACCTTCGGCGTCAGCATCTGCGAGGGCTACGGCCTCTCCGAGACCTCGCCGACCGCGTCCGTCAACCACCCCGACCTGGGCACCCGGGCCGGGACGGTCGGCCACCCGGTCTGGGGCGTGGACGTGGAGATCGCCCGCGCCGAGCTGGACGACCGGATCGAGCTGCTGCCCGCCGGCGAGCTGGGCGAGGTCGTGGTGCGCGGGCACAACGTCTTCCTCGGCTACCTCGACAACCCCGAGGCCACCCGGCAGGCCCTGGTCGACGGCTGGTTCCGCACCGGCGACCTGGGCAGCAAGGACGCCGACGGCTTTCTCTCCATCGTGGACCGCAAGAAGGACGTGGTGATCCGCGGCGGCTTCAACGTCTACCCGCGCGAGGTGGAGGAGACGCTGCTGCGCCACCCGGCCGTGGCGGAGGCGGCGGTCATCGGTCTGCCCGACGACGTGCACGGCGAGGAGGTCTGCGCGGTCCTGGTCCTGGACCCGGCCGTCAGTCCCGCGCCGACGGCCGAGGAGATCGTCACCTGGTCCAAGGAGCACCTGGCCAAGCACAAGTACCCGCGCCGGGTCGAGTTCACCGACGCGTTCCCGCTCGGCCCCAGCCACAAGGTGCTCAAGCGGGAGCTGCGGAAGCAGTACCAGTAGCAGCAATGGCGGCAGCAGCAGTGCTGGTGGCAGCTGTCCCGGTAGGCAGGGCCTGCTCGGCCCAGATGGTCTTGCCCTGGGGTGAGTGCCGGGTGCCCCAGCGTGTCGAGCACTGGGCCACCAGCATCAGTCCGCGCCCGCCCTCCTCGAAGGAGCGGGCGCGGCGCAGATGCGGCACGGTGCCGCTGGCGTCGGAGACCTCGCAGGTCAGCGCCGTGTCGCGGATCAGTCGAAGCCGTACCGGCGGGCGGCCGTAGCGGATCGCGTTGGTCACCAGCTCGCTGACGACCAGTTCGGTGACGAAGGCGATCCCGGCGGGTAGCCGCCACGCGCGCCGACCCCCACCACCCCCGCGTCGGGTCCGTCCAGGTGCGGACCAACGCCCGCCTGCGCGGCGCGACGCAACAGCACGTCCCCCGTCGGTGGCCCCGCCGCCGGTTCGTCGCCGTGGAAGACGTCGTCGAGCAGGTCGACGCTGACGAAGTCGGCGAAGCCCGGGACGACGACGTCCGCCAGGTCCTGAGCGGTCCGGCTGACGTCCAGTGAGGTGCCGATCCGGGCTCCCGCCGCGTCGAGCAGCGCCTGCCGCCGACGCGCGAGGAACTGCTCGGAGAACTCGACGGCGGTGACCGCCACCGCGTCCAACTTCCCGTCCTCGTTCCGCACCGGCGTGTACGAGACGGCACAGGCGCGGGTCCGCGACTCACCGGGGCGAGGGGCGTAGGTCTCCAGCGTGATCGGCACCCCGGTCGCGGCGACCTCGCGGATCAGCCGCTCCGACTCGTCCAGCACCGAGCGGTGGATGTGCGGCAGCGGCAGCTCGGACGGCAGCCGTCCGCGCAGGTCCTGGTCCGTGAGGCCGGAGTCGGACCAGCCGCCGAGCTCGCTCATTTGCGCGTTGATCCGCAGCAGCCGCCCGGTGGCGTCGCACAGCATCCAGGGCACCGGTGACTGCTCGAAGGCGCGCTCGGCCAGCGAGCGGCGGGGCTCGTCGGGCATGTCTCGATCATCGGCCCGTGCTCTGCGCCGTGCCACTCCGGCAGGACCACTCCGGCAGGGTCACCCCGCCGCATCCACTCCACCGGAGTGGATGCCCTCCCTCTTTCAGCGTCCCCGGGATGCAGCGACGGCGATCCGGCCGCTGCATGGAAGAGAGCACAGAATCTGACTGCCTATCAGCAGACCTTCACTCAGGGAGCGGGGATGCACGTGAACCGACTGGTGACCGACCGACTCGTCACCGACCGTCTGATCGCGCTCGACCTCGGCACGTCCCGGGTGCGGGCCTGGCGGTCGCGCGGTGGGGTCGTCTTCGACGAGCCGTCCGTGGTCGCGTTCGACCTGGACCGGGGGATCGCCTTCGCCTTCGGCGAGCCCGCCCAGAGGATGACCGGCCGGACCCCTCCGGGCATGACCACGGTCAGCCCGCTCAGCGCCGGCACCATCACCGACTTCGAGGGTGCCCGGGTCCTCGCCCGGCTGGCCCTGGACCAGGCCCGCGCCAGCCGGTTCTCGCTGCGTCCGACCGTCGCCACCGCGGTCACCGTCGAAAGCCGCGGCATCCACGTCAAGGCGCTGGAGCAGGCGCTGCTCCAGGCGGGTGCGGCCAAGGCACTCACCTTCCCCGCGCCGCTGGCGGCCGCGGTCGGCGCGGGCCTGCCGATCGACCAGGAGACCGGCACCATGGTCGTCGACCTCGGCGCGGGCACCAGCGACCTGGCCGTCTTCGCCTTCGGACAGCTCGTCAGCGCCACCTCGCTCACCGTCGGCGGGAACACCTTCGACCGCGCTCTCGCCGCGTGGGCCCGGCGCCACCACCGCGTGGACCTCGGCCCGACCGCCGCCGAGCAGCTGCGGATCGCCGCCGGGTCCTGGGACGGCGACCCCTCCGCCCGCGTGCTGGAGGCCAAAGGCCGTCGCACCGAGTTCGGCACGCCCCTGCTGGCGACGTTCTCCGCGGAGGATGTGCACCGGGCCATCTCCCCCGCGGTCGACGTCCTCGTCGACGGCATGGGCGCACTGCTGGCCCGCTGCCCGACCGAGCTGAGCGCGGACATCACCCAGCACGGCATCGTGCTCACCGGCGGCTGCGCCCGCGACGCCTGGCTCAGCACCCTCCTGCGGGACCGGCTCGACCTCGACGTCAGGGTCGCGGACTCGCCGGAGAGCTGCACCGTCCGGGGTCTGGGCCGGCTGGCAGGCGCCGTGGGCACCACCCGCCAGGGCGGTGACGGTACGACAGCACTCCGGGCCATCGCCGCCGCTGTGGGAGACTGACTGCCCCCAAGCAGTGGAGAGAACGAGAACCGTGGGCGCGAACTGGCGGCCGATACCCGAGGACCTGCGCGGAAGCGCCCGCCGCCTGACCGAGGAACTCCGCGCGATCAAGGACCGCAGCGGCCTGTCCCTCACCCAGATCGGGACACGCACCCACTACAGCAAGGCCTCCTGGGAGCGCTGGTTCAACGGCAAACGGGTGATCACCGAGCAGGCCCTGGAGAGCCTGGCCGCCAACGTCGACGAGCGCGCACGCCTGCTTCGTCCCCTGCTCGCCCTGGCGGCCCAGGAGCCCGGCTCCGAGGCCGCTGCTTCCCAGGCCGCTGCTTCCCCGGAGGAACGCCTTCAGGATGCTGCTTCCGAGCCGGCCAGCGAGACTCCCCCACCTGCCGATGTCCGGGCCCGGTGGTCGGGGTTCCGGCGATGGCTCGCCGGTACCAGCGCGGCCCGCACGGTCGTGATCGCCCTCGTCTCGGCGCTGCTGGGCGCCGTCGGCGGTGCCTGGCTGACGTCCGCGACCTCGCCCTCGAACGCCGCCGCGAGCTCCGACCGCACGCCCGTCGTCATCCCCGTCAGCGCGTCCGCGCCGCCGACGTGCCTGGGCGTGGGCTGCGCGGGCAGGGACCCGCAGTCGACCGGATGCGTCGCCGACGCACGTGATCTGATCACCCAGAACGTCGGCGCCATGGTCATCTACCTGCACTACAGCGCCCGCTGCAAGGCCGCCTGGGGCGCCCTCACCGACGGTGCGCGCGGTGACACCGCGACCATCACGACGTCCGCCGGTGACCACCAGACCGCGTTGGTCCACTGGGGCTACGACAACTACTCCATGATGGTCGACGCCGGCACCCCTGGCACCACCCTCCAGGTCTGCGGCGCCCAACCCGCCGGCCACGGCTGCACTCCCGCCGTGCCGGTGCCCGTGCCCTGAAGGCCCGTGCCCGGAAAGCCCGTGCCGGAGGGCCGGTGTTGAGACGCCGCCTGGTGACGGCGCCTCACCCTTCTTCCCTGCCTCAGCCCTTGGTGACGCAGGCGTTGGCCGCGTTCGACCAGAGTCCTTGCAGGTCGAAGGTGCCCGTGCTCAGCGGCACGTAGGCGTCGAGGTTCTCGCACTCGTCGCCTATCTCCCCGTTGTGCCCGTTCCAGCCGACGCTCGGCCAGAAGTCGGTCACCGTCTCCGCGTACTCGTGCGTCTCGGTCGACTCGATCCCGGAGAGCATCCGCCCGTCCGTGAAGGTCGTGCACGCGCCCGCGCCGAGGTCCGGGACGTACGGGAGGTTGGTGTAGGCGAGGGTGCCGTAGCTCGACGAGGTCTTGTCGTGCCAGGCGCAGAAGCCCGAGTTCGGGAAGCCGTCCGGGTGGGTTCCGGTGGCCGAGACCACCACGTACTGCGCGTTCAGGTTGGGCGCCTGCGTGGTGTTGCCGAAGTGCGCGGCGGCGCTGCCGGCCTCGGCCGCGATCTGCGCGGTGGTGGCGTTGGCCGGAGCGGCACTCGCGTTGTCGAACCAGACACCGGCCAGCGGGCTGGACGTCGGGTGGGTCACGTGCGTGCCGCTGGTGCCGCATTTGGTGGTCCCGCTGGCGACGCCCTCGCAGTACTGGGTGAGGATGGTGCCCCACGTGTCCGCGGAGCCGTACAGGCCCTGGAACATCGCCCGCAGGTCGGGCGCGACCCCGGCCGGGTCGCTCGCCCACTGAGAGCCCCAGAAGACCAGGTACACCTTGGGCGTCGGCGAGACCACACCCTGTTTGCCGCTGGACCGCACGCTCAGCGTGTTGCGGTTGCCCGCCTGCTGGAGCGCCGGGGCACTGTGACGGTTGATCTGCTTCTCGCCGAGGTGGACGTCATGGACCGTGGCACCGACCGGAGCGACGGCGGCCGGAGCGGCGGCGGCGGGAGCGGCGGCCTGCGCGGCCGTGCTCAGTCCGGCGGTGGCAAGGCCCACCGCGGTGAGGGCGGCCAGGGAGAGCGCCGCAGACGAACGGGAGGAGCGCAGAGTCGTTCCGAGCGTACGTATGCGCACAGTGATCCCCTCAGGGGTCGCACAGACTGTCGACCACGGCGTGGCCACAGCGGAACCTAGTGGCCGAGCGCATGTAATGTCCATGGCGCGAACGCTCTCCGGCCGTAAATCCTCCGGCGTCTGACGTCCCGTCGCGAAAATCCGTCACTCCCCGGCCCGGCGCGGCACTCGGCGGATGCGCCCCACCGTTCGGGCGAACATCACGGCCCCGTCCGTGTGTCCCCCGCGTCCAGAGCGATCGTGGGACTTCAATCCTTTGAGGCTGAACCCTCGTCACGGACGAAGCTTCTGAACAGCCATGCCGTGACGTTCAAGCCGCAGCTCACTCCCCGTAGTTCCCGCCCGCAGTCCGGTCGAGGAAGGCCCACCACCGTGATGAAGCACCCTCTGCAGCGCGCCGCCACCGCCACCACCGTCGTCTCCCTGGTTCTCGCGGCGGCTGCCTGCGGCTCATCGGGGAGCGCCAGCTCGTCCTCGTCCGCCTCCGCGAGCTCGGGCGGCTCGGCGGTCGCGGCCAGCGGGAGCATCGGCCTGCTGCTGCCCGAGAACACGACGACCCGTTACGAGCAGTTCGACAAGCCCTACTTCGAGGCCAAGGTCAAGGCGCTCGCCCCGAACGTCACCGTCAACTACGCCAACGCGGGCGGCAGCGCGCAGGTCCAGGCGCAGCAGGTGCAGACGATGATCAACGAGGGCGTCAAGGTCCTCGTCGTCGACCCGCAAGACTCCACCCAGATCAAGGCGTCGGTCGACGCCGCCCACGCCAAGGGCATCAAGGTCGTCTCCTACGACCGGCTCTCCGAGGGCCCGGTGGACGCCTACGTCTCCTTCGACAACGTCCACGTCGGCCAGCTGCAGGGCACCGGCCTCATCAACGCGCTCGGCTCCAAGGCCAGCCCGTCCGCCAAGATCGTCGAGATCGACGGCGCGCAGTCCGACCCGAACGCCGCCCAGTTCAAGAGCGGCTTCCAGGGCGCGGTCAAGGGCAAGCTGGACATCGCCTACGACGCCTCGGGCCAGTGGCTGCCGGACGTCGCCGCACAGAAGGCCACCGCCGCGATCAACCAGCTCGGCGCCCACAACATCGCCGGCTTCTACTCCGCCAACGACGAGATGGCCGCCGGTATCGCGACCTCCATGAAGAACGCCGGCATCAGCAACCTCCCGCTGACCGGCCAGGACGCGCAGCTCGACGCGATCCAGCGGATCGTGGCCGGCACCCAGTCCTTCACCATCTACAAGGCCTACAAGCCCGAGGCCGAGTCCGCCGCCACGCTGGCCGTCGACCTGCTCACCGGACAGAGCGTCAGCTCCACCGCCACCACCACCCAGACCAACGGCTCCGGCAACTCGGTCCCGTCCGACCTGCTGACCCCGGTCCTGGTGAACAAGTCCAACATCAAGTCCACCGTGGTCCAGGACGGCCTGTGGACCGTCGCGCAGATCTGCACCCCCACCTACGCCGCCGCCTGCAAGTCGGCGGGCCTCGAGTGAGGGACGACCAACCGGTCCTGGCCCTGCGCGGCGCCTCCAAGCGTTTCGGCGCCGTGCAGGCCCTGACCGACGTCGAACTGGAAGTCCACCCGGGCGAGGTCGTCGCCCTCGTCGGCGACAACGGCGCGGGCAAGTCGACCGTGGTCAAGATGATCGCCGGGGTGCACCAGATCGACGAGGGCGACATCGAGTGGGAGGGTCGGCCCGTCACGATCCACCGCCCGCAGGACGCCCAACACCTCGGCATCGCCACCGTCTACCAGGACCTGGCGCTGGCCGACAACCTCGACGTGGTCGCCAACCTCTTCCTCGGCCGCGAGCTCATCAAGCGCGGCACCCTCGACGAGGTGGCCATGGAGAAGCGCGCCCAGGAGCTGCTGGACACCCTGTCGATCCGCATCCCCAGCGTCCGCATCCCGGTCGCCAGCCTCTCCGGCGGCCAGCGTCAGGTCGTCGCCATCGCCCGCTCGCTGATCGGCGACCCGAAGGTGGTCATCCTCGACGAGCCGACCGCGGCACTCGGCGTGGAGCAGACGGCGCAGGTGCTCGACCTGGTCGAGCGCCTGCGGGACCGCGGCCACGGCGTGCTGCTGATCAGCCACAACATGGTCGACGTCCGGGCGGTGGCGGACACGGTCGTGGTGCTGCGGCTCGGCCGCAACAACGGCACCTTCCCGGTGCGGGAGACCACGCAGGAGACCATCATCGCCGCCATCACCGGAGCCACCGACAACGCGGTCACCCGTCGGCAGGCCCGCGGCTCGGGACCGACCCCGGAGGGCATGTGAGCACGGATTTCCCACCGCCTTCCGATCCTGGGAAGCCCTTCGACCCGACGCACCCGTCCGCCGCGGCCGAGCGCGCCGACCCGACGCCGCCTCCGGCCGTCGCGCAGCCCATCGACCCGCGGCTGCTGGTCCGTCAGGAAGGCCTGCGCGGCTACTTCGACGAGTTCCGCCGCAAGGTACGCGGGGGCGAACTCGGCTCGATCCCGGTCGTGGTCGGGCTGATCGTCATCTGGCTGATCTTCACCCTCAAGGACAGCAGGTACTTCAGCGCCTCCAACGCCGAGTACATCTCGTACTACATGGTCGGGCTCGGCCTGCTCTCGGTCGGCCTGGTCTTCGTCCTGCTGCTCGGCGAGATCGACCTCTCGGTGGGCTCGGTCAGCGGCCTGGCCGCCGCGCTGTTCGCCGTGCTGTCGGTCAACCACGGTGTCAACTCGTGGGTCGCGGTGCTGCTGACTCTGTTGGCAGGCATGGCGATCGGCGGGCTCCAGGGGTGGATCTTCGCCCGGATCGGCGTGCCCGCGTTCGTGGTCACCCTGGCCGGCTTCCTGGCCTGGCAGGGCGTCATGCTCTGGCTGCTCGGCTCGACGGGCACCATCAACCTGCCGGACACCGGCCTCAACCACCTGCTCTCCGGCAACTCGTTCTTCCTCAACGGCGACACCGCCGGGGCGTACCTGCTGGCCGGGCTCGCCGTGCTGGCGATGGCGCTCTCCCTCTTCGGACAGCAGCGCAGGCGCAGGGCGGCGGGCGTCCCCTACCGTCCGACCAGCGAGCTGCTGCTCCGCACCGGCATGCTGGCGGTCGCGGTGTTCCTGGTCGCGTGGGTGCTCAACCGCGCCAGCGGCGTGCCGAACGCGATGGTCATCTTCCTTGCCCTGTTGGTGATCTGCGACTTCGTGCTGCGCCGGACCCGGTACGGCCGCAAGATCTTCGCGGTCGGCGGCAACATCGAGGCCAGCCGTCGCGCCGGTATCAGCGTGCCGATGGTCCGGATCACGGTCTACGCCATCTCCGGCACCTTCGCGGCGCTCGGCGGCCTGGCCATCGCCGCCACCACGTCCGCAGCCGGGCAGGCGGGAGCCGACCCGAACAACCTGATGATGGCCATCGCCGCGGCCGTCATCGGCGGCACCAGCCTCTTCGGCGGACGCGGACGCGTCTGGTCCGCGCTGCTCGGCATCCTGGTCATCGAGTCGATCAACTCCGGCCTCTACATGCTGGGGCTGACCCTCGACATCCAGTACATGATCACCGGCGGCGTGCTGCTGGCCGCGGTCATCGTCGACTCGCTCTCCCGCCGCACCCAGAAGTCCTCCGGCCGGGCCTGAGCGCCTGCCTGCCGGGGGCAGCCACATGATTTCCACAAGAAGCACGGTCACCATCGCGCCGTGGACATCCTGGAGACCCCCGGCCCTGCCGACAACCCCGCGCCCGCGCTCGGCGACCGCTACCTGCTGTCCGGGGTTCTCGGCAGCGGCGGCATGGCCGAGGTGCACCGTGCCCGCGACCTGCGACTGGACCGAACCGTCGCGGTGAAGATCCTGCGCCCGCAGCTGGCGGCGGACCCGGTCTACCGGGTCCGCTTCGGCCGCGAGGCCCGTGCTGCCGCGTCGCTCAACCACCCCGGCATCGTCGCCGTCTTCGACTCCGGCGAGGGCGCGGGACGCAGCATGGACCTGCCCTACCTGGTCATGGAGTACCTGCCCGGCCGCACTCTCGCCCAGGTCCTCCAGGCCGACGGCCCGCTGTCCCCGAGCCTGGCGCTCCGGGTGACCGCCGACCTCCTCGACGCGCTGGCCCACGCCCATGCACGCGGCATGGTCCACCGCGACGTCAAGCCTGCGAACGTGATGGTCCTGGACGACGGCACCGTCAAGCTCATGGACTTCGGCATCGCCCGCAGCGTGACTCGAGCGGAGGGTCCGTCAGAGACGCTCACCTCCACCGGCATGGTCGTCGGCACCGCCGACTACCTCTCCCCCGAGCAGGCGCGGGGCGAACCGGTGGACGCGCGCAGCGACCTCTACGCCGTCGGCTGCATGCTGTACGAGCTGCTCACCGGACGCCCGCCGATGGCGTCCGACAATCCGCTCGACACCATCTGGCGCCGCCTCAGGGAGGACGCGCCGCGGCCCTCCACCGTGGCGCCCGGTCTCTCGGCGGACGTCGACGCCCTGGTCTGCCGCGCCCTCGCCCGCGACCCCGCCGACCGCTTCCCGGACGCGGCATCCATGCGCGGAGCGGTCGAGGCCGTGCTGGCGACGGAGGCCGCGCCGGTGGCGGACACGTCCACACAGACCGTGCAGCTCCTGCAGTGCGCGGAATCGTTGGAGTCTGTGGAGTCCGTGCCCTCCGCGCCGCCCGCCCGGTCGGCGACCATGCGACTGACCGTGCCGTCGGGCACGACGGCGTCTCTGCCCACGGCTGCGTCTCTGCCTACCGCGGCGCTCCGGCGCGAGCAGACGGTCATCGAGCCCATGCCGCCGAACACGGAGGCCGAGTTGCCCGAGAGTCCACGCCGGAATCGGCGTCGGCTCGGGGCGTGGGCGGGGCTTGCGGCGGCGCTGGTCGCGGGAGTGGTCGGGGGCTGGTTCGCGCTCGGCGGGGGCGGTGCCGCTGCCGCAGGCAGCGGTGTAACCGGCGGTACCGGCGGTACCGGTGCCAGCGCGTCCACCGGGGCGTCACCAGTCACCCCGCTGACCGTCCCGGACCTTGCCCACGACAGCCTCTCCCATGCCCGCCGCACCCTGGCCGCCCTCGGCCTGCACGTCGGCCACATCCGCACCGGCACGTGCCAGGGCAGCACCGCCGCGCCTCGGACCGTCTGCACGCAGTCCCCCGCCGCCGGGTCCACGCTGCAACACGGCGGGACGGTGAGCCTGACCGTCTCCCGCGCGCCCGCGCTTGCCGGGGGTACCGGGTCGGCTTAGCGTCGAGTCATGATCAACGGCACCCATGTGGTGATCTACACCAGCGACGCCGAGGCCGACCGGGCCTTCTTCCGCGACGTCCTGGGCCTGCCCGGCGTCGACGCCGGACACGGTTGGCTGATCTTCCAGGCCCCGCCCAGCGAGATCGCCTTCCATCCGGCTCAGGCGGTCCACTCGCACGAGCTGATGCTGATGTGCGACGACCTGCCAGCCACCGTCGCCGAACTGACCGCCAAGGGCGTCGAGTTCACCCGCCCCGTACAGGAACTGAACTGGGGCCTGCTCACCGCCTTCCGCCTCCCCGGCGGCGGCGACCTCGCCCTCTACGAGCCCCGCCACCCTCGCGCAGCAACGGCGGGCGAGGCGTAGCAACGCGTGACTTCCGGCGCCGACGGACGGTCAGGAGCGGTGCTGGCCCGCGTAGAAGAGCAGCGTGGCCAGGCCCGCGAAGACATGCAGGCCGATGACGTAGATGAAGACCCGGACATTGACCCGGTGCTCCGTGTGGGTGCTGCCGTCCTCGACGGACAGCGGGACCGAGGTGGAGCGGACGGACGTGGGGCCGGGGACGGGGTGGGAAGTGTGGTCAGCCAAGGCACAACTCCGAAGTAGGGCTCTGCAGCAGCGTGTGCAGGAAGAGCAGGTCGACTCCGGCCGCCGAGTCGGCGGACAGACGGTGTGGGCGCATCGAGTCGAAGTGGGCGGAGTCACCGGGGTCGAGCAGGTGTTCCTCGCGGTCCAGGTGCAGCACCAGGCGTCCGCTGAGCACGAAGACCCACTCCTCTCCCGGATGAACCCGGACGACCGCCTCCTGCGTGCCCTGCGGGACGTGCACGCGCAGGGCCTGCATGGCGCGGCCGGGCGCTCCGGCGGGGCGGTAGGTCCATCCACCGGCCTTCGAGGGCTCGGCGGTTGCGCCGCGCACGACGGTCGCGGGGACCGTCGGCTTCTCCCCGAGCAGGACGTCCAGCGGGACGGCGTAAGCTCGGGAGAGGCCCAGCAGTACGGGGAGCGACGGCTGACGCTTGGCGGTCTCCAGCCGCGACAGGTGCGCGGGTGAGAGGCCGATCCGGGCGGCGGCCGCCTCCAGCGTGAGGCCGCTGCTCAGTCGGCGCTCGCGCAGCCGCGCGCCGAGGCCGGGAAGTTCCTCGTCGAGCTTGCGCTCACGGGGCGTTCCTGGCTCTTCCGGTTTCTGCGTGGCTCCTGCGTCCATGCACTCAGTGGACACCTCCTTCACCTCCTGGGCAAGTTTCTTGCCTCTGAGGCAAACTCGCATGGCGGCCACGAGCCAGGACGTTTCCCGCCGCGCCCGCCGCGCCTGCCGGGGCTACCGGGTCGTAAGGTGATCGGATAGACGCACAGATCCGCAGCCGAAGGGGCCAGTCGATGGTCAGCGATTCCGTCGGGGGATCGGTCGCGCTTCAGGCCTCGGCGGTGCTCGACGCCGTCGGGATCGGTGTCTGGCGTTGGAGCACGACCGACGGTGTCCTCGAAGCAGACGCCCGCACCCGGGAACTGCTCGGGCTCGCCGACGACGGTGGGGAGTTGGGGGCGGCGTCCGTCCGCTCGCAGCTGCACGGCGAGGACATGGCCCAGCTGAGTGCGACCTCGCGGCTGGTGCTCACGGAGCAGCGGCCCAACGACGCGCGGGTCCGTGTGGTGACGCCGGACGGGCACCTGCTGCGCACGGTGATGGTGCAGATATCCCCCGGACCGCCGGGAAGCCGCTTCTCGCTGCAGGGGACAGCGATCGACGCCCAGCCGCGTCCCCCGCTGCCCGAGCCGCCGGAGCCCCTCCGCACGGACGAGGCCGGACGCGCCCAGATCCAGGCGCTCAACGCGCTCCCCCGGACGGACGACGCACCGTCGCGGGCATCGACGCAGCCCCCGGCAGCGTCCGCGGCGCAAGCCCTCGTCCAGCCCTCCCACCCCGAACGTTCCGCCCGCTCCGCCACCGGCGTCCGCGCGCGGCTGCCGGAGACCGACCTGCGGCGCTCGCGGGAGGCGTTCCTGCTCGACGCGGGCCGCGCGCTCGCCGAGGCGAGCACGACCAGCGAGGTGCTCCGGGTCGCCGCAACACTCGCGATGCCGGGCTTCTCCCCGGACGGGCAGGCGGTGTTCGGCGTGCGCGGCACGCTGCTGACCGTGGTGGGACAACACGGACACACCTCCGAACAGGCCTCGCCGTTCCAGATGCCGCTGGACACCGAGTACCCGGCGGCGCAGGTGGTGCGGACCGGGCGGCCGATCTACCTCTCCTCGCCGGAGGAGTACCAGCGCCGGTTCCCGGCGACCTGGCCACTGGCGCAGGGGTTCCACCGCAGGTCGTGGGCGTTCCTGCCGCTGGTGACGGCGGGTCGGACGACCGGCGCGTGGCTGGCGGCGTTCGCCACGCCCGTCGCGTTCACGCCGGACGAGCGGGCCGTGCTGTCGACGGTGGCGCGGATGCTGTCGCAGGCGCTGGAACGGGCGCACACCAACGAGGCGGAGCGCGCGCTCTCCCGTGGGCTGCGGCGCTCGATGGGCGACTCGGCGCGCCAGCTCGACGGACTGACGGTCGCCGCGCGTTACGTGCCCACCGGCGGCGGGCTGCTGGTCGGCGGCGACTGGTACGACGTGATCGACCTGCCGGGCGGGCGGGTCGCGCTGGTCGTGGGTGACGTGCAGGGGCACGACGTGCACGCCGCCGGGGTGATGTCGCGGCTGCGCACGGCGGTGCACGCGTACGCGGTCGAGGGGCACCGGCCGGACGCGGTGCTGTCGCGCGCGTCGCGGTTCCTGGCCAGCCTGGACGAAGACCGGTTCGCCACCTGCATCTACATCGAGGCCGATCCGGCGACCGGCAAGCTGGCCATCGCCCGCGCGGGGCACCCGCACCCGGTGCTGCGCATGCCCGACGGCAGCGCGATGATCCGGCACGTCGACGGCGGGCTGCCGCTCGGGCTGATGCCGGACGACGAGAGCTATCCGGTCACCGAGCTGGAGCTGCAGGTCGGCGAGGTGTTCATGGCCTGCACCGACGGCCTCATCGAGACCGGCGGACACGACTGGTACACCGGGTGGATCCGGGTCAGGGACGTGGTGGAGCCGGGTCCGGTGGAGGACCTGGAGGCGATCGCCGACGCGCTGATACAGGCGGTCCACGGGCCCGCCTCGCACCGCGGCGCGGGCCGGCTCGCCGACCGGCGCGAGGACGACATCGCGCTGCTGCTGCTCCGCCGCGACGAACGCGTCGGCGCGCCGAAGCCGACCGGCCGCCGGCTGATGCTGACCGTCGCCCAGGGCCAGCCCGAGCGGCTCGCGGGCGCGCGCCGGGAGCTGCGCGGCATCCTCCGCGACTGGCACGAGCCGGACGGCGTGGACGCGGCCGTGCTGCTGGTCTCGGAGCTGCTCGCCAACGTGCTGCTGCACACCGATCAGGAAGCGGCGCTGACAGCCGAGTTGACCGGACCCGCGGGTGAGCGGCTGTTGCGCGTCGAGGTGTCGGACGGCAGCGACGAACTGCCGCACCGGCGCTCCCCGGGCGAGATGGCCTCCTCGGGACGCGGCCTGGTGCTGCTGGACCTGCTGGCGGAAGGCTGGGGTGTGCGCCCGCGCGGCGAGGGCAAGTTCATCTGGTTTGAGATGCAGGAGAAGGCCGACAAGCAGGCGGACGACCAGCGCAGCTGACAAAAGCGCTGGCCGCGCCCGTCGTCGCGGTGCGATGCTGGCCGCGTGGACGGACCGGAGATCGTCATCACTTTCGCGCCCGAGCTGCACCTCTTCGTCTCCGCCCCGCGGCGCGCGGCCGACGGGGCGCAGGTGCGCACCGACGGCTCGTCCACGCTCGGGCATGTGGTCGAGTCGCTCGGCGTGCCGCTGACCGAGGTGGGGCGGCTGCTGCTGGACGGGCGGGAGACCACGACCGCGTACGTGCCCGTCGCCGGGGACCGGATCCAGGTCGACGCCGTGATGCGCCCGCAGACGCTGCCGGGACCGGCGCGCTTCCTGCTCGACGTGCATCTGGGGACGCTGGCGCGCCGGTTGCGGCTGCTGGGCGTGGACGCGGCGTACGAACGGCTCGACATCGGGGACGCCGCGCTGGCCGCGCAGTCCGCGCGGGAGCAGCGGGTGATGCTGTCCCGGGACCGGGGGTTGCTGCACCGGCGCGAGCTGTGGGCAGGCGCGTACGTGTACAGCCACCGGCCGGAGGAGCAACTGACCGACGTGCTGGAGCGGTTCCGGCCGCCGCTAGCGCCGTGGACCCGCTGCACGGCCTGCAACGGCGAGCTCCGCCCGGCGACGCTGGAGGAGGTCCGGCCACAGCTGCGGGAGGGGACCGAGCGCAGCTACGACACCTTCGCCCGGTGCACCGCGTGCGGGCGCGCGTACTGGCGCGGCGCGCACCAGGACGGGCTGAACGACATCGTCGCGGAGGCACTCCGCCAGGTCGGCGACGTGCAGGTCGCCTCCCAGGTCGGCGACGCAGGCGTGTCCGGGGCCGACGACGACGCCGTGCGAGGATCGTCCCAGCGCTGACAGCGCCGGCAGCGCAGCCGGAACCGCACACGGGAGCAGACCTCCGGCACGTCGGCGACGCGCACTTCGGCGCGGGGACGGGGCGCGGCGACGACATCTGGGAGCACGGCGGGTTGGCCGTGCACTTCTTCTCCGAGCAGTTGCTGGACGAGCTGGCCCAGGGGTGGGACTCGGTCGAGGTTGACGCGTTCGAGGAGGGCGAGCTGCCGCGCCGCCTGTGGCGGGTCACCCAGCGCACCGCCTGAACGGCGGGTCTCTGCGCGCGCCTGCTCGGGCGCGGGTGTTCGCTGGAACCACCCGCGTACCGAACCGCGAACCAGCAGAGAGGCCGACATGACCATCGCCACCGACAAGCTCTCCGACCCCGTCGTCCGCCGACTCGTGGCCGCCGTCAACGGGCACGACCGCGACGCCTTCGTCGAGCTGCTGACCGCCGACGCGACGATGGCGGACGACGGTTCGGACCGCGACCTGCACGACTGGATCGACCGGGAGATCTTCTCCTCCGGCGGGCGGATGGACGTGCAGAAGGAGTCGGACGGCGGGCGCAGGCTGGTGGCCCGCTTCCGCAACGACACCTGGGGCGAGATGAACACCGTCTGGCGGTTCGAGGTCGTCGACGGCAAGGTCAAGCGCTTCGAGACCGGACAGGCCTGACAGTCCGTCAGCGCGCGCCGTCCCGCTCCCGGACGATGAGCACCGAGCAGCGCGCGTACTGGGCCAGGTGCTGACTGACCGAGCCCAGCATGATGCCCTTGAAGCCGCCGAAGCCACGGCTGCCGACGACGAGCAGCGCGGCGCCCTCGGCCGCGTCGAGCAGCACCTGGGTCGGCGAGCCCTGCATCACCCGTTGCCGGATGATCGGATGCGGGCCGGGGCCGGCCACCTCTTCGACGCCCTCGGCCAGACGGTGCACCGCCTGCTCCTCGAAGGTGAGCCCCGCCTGGCCGGGAGGCGGCTCGGGCACCGAGAAGATGCTCGGCCACTCCCAGGCGAGCACGGCGTGGACGAGGCTGCCGGTCAGCTCCGCCTGCCGGATCGCCACGCGCAGCGCCTCGCCGGAGTGGGCCGAGCCGTCGACCCCGACGACGATGTAGTCCGGCACCGGCTCGACGCTGGTCTGGCTCATTCCGTTTCCTCCCGCTTTCGGATTGTTCAGTCCGTTTGCCACGCTCTCATGCTGGAGAGTGTCCGCAGGTCAGCGACGCCGACTGCCACGCGGGAAGCCTCGCGCCCCGCCAGATGTTTCATGGGCGTGAGTGTTGAACTTGAAACGGTCGAAGCGGTTGTGATCGGCGCGGGACAGGCGGGCCTGTCGACCGCCTACCACCTGCGTCGGCGCGGGCTCGTCCCGTACCGGGACTTCGTGGTGCTGGACGCGGACGCCGGGCCGGGCGGCGCGTGGCAGCACCGGCCGCCGACGCTCACCATGGCGATGGTGCACGGCTTCCACCAGCTGCCGTACGCGCCGCTGCCCGACTTCACGCCGGAGCAGGCCGCGCGCGACGTGCTGCCGGGCTACTTCGCGGCGTACGAGCGGGACAACGAGGTTCCGGTGCTGCGCCCGGTCCGGGTCTCGTCAGTCGGCGAGGCGGACGACGGCTCGGGACGCCTGCTGATCGCCACCGAGAGCGCCACCGAGGGCGGCACCGAGGGCGGCACGCGCGGCTGGCTCACTCGGACGCTCGTCAACGCGACCGGGACGTGGACGCGGCCGTTCGTACCGCGCTACCCGGGCGCCGAGCGGTTCCGGGGCCGGATGCTGCACAGCTCCGCCTACGGGGGGCCGGAGGAGTTCGCAGGCAAGCGGGTCGTCGTGGTGGGCGGCGGCGCGTCGGCGATCCAGATCCTGGCGGAGACCGCGGCCGTGGCCGAGACGCTCTGGGTGACCCGCAGGCCGCCGGTCTTCCGCGAGGAGCGGTTCGCGCCCGAGCTGGGGCGGGCGGCCGTGTCCATGGTGGAGCAGCGGGTGCGCGCCGGACTGCCGCCGACCAGCGTGGTCTCGGTGACGGGCCTGCCGCCCTCCCCCGCGCTGCTGCGGGCACGCGAGCTGGGCGCGCTGAACCGGCTCCCCATGTTCGACCGGATCACCGAGCACGGCGTGGTCTGGGCGGACGCCGGGTCGGACAGGCCCTCCGGGTCGGACGGGCACGAGGAGCCGGTGGACGCGATCGTCTGGGCCACGGGCTTTCGCGCCGCCGTCGGGCATCTGACGCCGTTGGGGCTGCGCGAGCCGGGCGGCGGCATCCGGATGGCGGGGACGCAGGCCGCCGCCGATCCCCGGGTGCACCTCGTCGGCTACGGGCCGTCCGCGTCGACGATCGGCGCCAACCGGGCGGGCCGCGAGGCGGCGGTCGCGATCGACCGCTACCTCCACGAACACCCCCGGGAGAGCTCCCTCGCCGGTCAGGTCCTCGCCGATCAGGTCCTCGCGCGGGCCCGGTAGCACTCCGTCACGTACGGGAGCTGCACCTGTGTCCGGCCCGCCAGGGCGGGGTGACGGCACGTCAGGTCACGCACCTCGGCGAGCAGCGCCTCGCGGTCGGGGTCGGGCAGGGTGATCACGTAGCTGCGCGAGGCGACCAGGTCGACGAGCTGGTCGCCGGTCAGGGTGTGGGTCCAGGGGACGTCGAACCGCTCGACCGGCTCGAACAGGTCGGGGTGATCGGCCAGGCCCTCCACGCCGACACCGCCGGTGACGGGCGTGCCCTCCGGGTGGAGCAGGCGGCCGAGGGCGGCGACCCAGTCCGCACGCTCGTCCCTGACGTTCCAGACCAGACCGAGCGTTCCGCCCGGCCGCAGCACCCGCGCCACCTCGGGGACGGCGAGGACAGTGTCCACCCAGTGCCACGACTGTGCGGCGAGCACGACATCGGCGGCGTCGTCCGGGAGCGGCATCCACTCCCCCGCACCCGCCAGCACCGTGGCCTCGGGCACGGCCGACGCCAGTTGCTCGCGCATACCCTCGGACGGCTCGACGGCGGTGACGGCGAGACCGCGGGCGCACAGCGACCGGGTCAGCTTGCCGGTCCCGGCTCCGAGGTCGACGACGTCACGCGGAGCGGCTCCCGTCCTGGCCTGCAGCAGCCAGTCCAGGGCAGCGGCAGGGTAGTCGGGACGGCCGCGCTCGTAGGCGGCGGCAGCCGCGCCGAATGAGTTGGCCTGGGCGGTGCGGTCGTGCATACGGCTCCTCGGGTCCTGAAGGGTTCCGGGGACACAGGTCCCCGGAACCCTAGTGCCGCGCCCGCCACGGACACCTCCCCATTTCCGTGGCGCTCAGACCAGGCCCGTCTCGTAGGCGAAGACGACGAGCTGGGCCCGGTCGCGGGCGGCGAGCTTGGTCATCGCGTGGGAGACATGGGTCTTGGCGGTGGCCGGGGAGATGACCAGTTCGGCGGCGATCTCCTCGTTGCTCAGTCCACGGCCGACCAGGGCGACGACCTCGCGCTCACGGTCCGTCAGCACGGCCGAACCCTGGGCCAGTTCGGGTGGCAGCGCGCCGCCGCCCCGTCGGGTGAACGCGCCGATCAGACGACGGGTGACGCTGGGCGCAAGCAGCGCCTCGCCCGCCGCGACCACCCGGACCGCGCGGCGCAGCTCGTCGCCGTCGAGGTCCTTGAGCAGGAAGCCGCTGGCCCCGGCGCGCAGCGCGCGGTGGATGTACTCGTCGAGCTCGAAGGTGGTCACCACGACCACCTTCGTGTCGGCCAGCCCGGGGTCGGCGACGATCCGCGCGGTGGCGGCGATGCCGTCCAGGCGCGGCATCCGCACGTCCATCAGCACCACGTCCGGGCGCAGCCGGGCCGTCTGTGCCACGGCGTCGAGGCCGTCGGCTGCCTCACCGACCACCTCGATGTCCTCGGCGCGGGCGAGCAGCGCGTGGAAGCCCGCCCGGACCAGGGCCTGGTCGTCCGCGATCAGCACCCGGACCGGACCCGGGACAGGACCCCGGTCAGAACCCTCTGCCTGCATGGATTACCCCGTCTCCCACGGTAGTTCGGCGCGGACCAGAAACCCGGACCGGTCCGGGCGCGGTCCCGTCTCGACCCGGCCGCCGAGCGCCTCGGCGCGCTCGCGCATGCCCAGCAGGCCGAAGCCGGAGGCCGGTGTTGCCTCGACGAACCCCTCGCCGTCGTCAGCAACCTCGACGAGCAGCCGACCGTCCTGGCGGCGCAGGACGACCGTGGCGTGGACGACAGAGGCGCGGCTGGCGTGGGCGTGGCGGAGGGTGTTGGTCAGCGCCTCCTGGACGATCCGATAAGCCGTCAGCTGCACCAGCGGCGGCAGGTCCGCGGCAGAGCTCGCGCCGCCGGTGTCCAATGCGACCTCCAGTCCGCTCTCGCGCAACTGCCGGGCCAGGTCCGGCAGGTCGGCGAGACCCGGCTGCGGGCGGGCGTCGGGGAGCGCGCCGGACTCGCCGGTCTCACCGGACTCTCCGCGCAACATGTCCAGCGCGGCGCGCAGCTCCGGCATCGCCTGCCGGGCCGCACCGCGGACCTGGAGCATCGCCTCGCGAGCGGCCGGGGACTCGTCCGCGTCCAGGGCGTCGAGGGCGACGCTGCTCTGGACGGCGACCACGGAGATGGTGTGGGCGAGGACATCGTGCAGCTCACGGGCGATGCGCAGGCGCTCCTCGGCGAGGCGGCGACCGGTCCGTTCCTCTGCGGCGGCGGCCTCCTGACGCACCATCGCCTCGTGCTCCAACTGCCGTCGCCGGGCGAAGTGGCCGACGACGGCACTTGCCGCATAGGCGACCGCGGGCATGGAGACGTCCAGGCCGTACCAGGGCACCCGGTTCGGCGGCAGCGTCGGGATCAGCCAGACCAGCAGCGCCGCGAGCAGGCCGAGGGCGAGCCCGTTGCGGGCGGCGTACATCGGCAGCCCGGCGCAGACCAGGAAGACCAACACGGCGGGGGCCAGGCCCGGATAGCCCGCGAAGTGGTACGCGGCGATGCAGGCCAGGCAGAGGGCGGACGCCAGGACCGGGCGGGTGCGGCGCAGCAGCAGCGGCAGCGCCGCCGCCACGGTCAGCAAGTAGGCGCCGGGCGGCCACGGTTGCGGGTGCGGGCCGTAGTGCTGCTCGGCCCAGACACCGAAGCAGGCGAAGACGGTCACCGAGCCGACGACTGCCAGGTCGAGGGCCGGGACGGCTCGGTTCCGGGGCTGCACCACGGTGGCAGCGTAGGCGTTCATCCGGCCGCGACGGGCGAGGCCTCGTCAGCCCGGGCGCGGCGACCGGCCTTCCCTGGCCGGTAGGCGAGGACGGCCAGCCCGGCGAAGCCGACCGACCAGGCAGCGAGGACGGCGACGTCGGCGACGGTCGGGGCGTGGCCGCCGACGATCTGCCATCCCACGTCGGCGAGGCGGTTGGTGGGCAGCGCGTGGGCGACGCTGCGCAGTCCGGCGGAGAGCTGCGCGGGCGGGACCCAGAGGCCGCCGAGCGCGGAACCGGCCATGTAGAGGGCGTAGCTGAGCGGGAACGCCGCCTCCGGTCCGACCGCGAAACCGAGCGCCACGCCCATCAGCGCGAACGGCAGGCTGCCCAGCCACATCGCCGGGATCAGCACGCACCACTGCCACGCGTCCAGCCGCACGCCCTTGACAGCGACGGCGGTGACGCAGACCAGCACCAGCGCGGGCAGCGCCACGGCCAGTCCGGCGGCGATCTTCGCGGTGAGCAACTGGCGTCCGGTGACCGGCATGGCGCGCAACTGCTCCAACCAGCCGCTGCTGCGCTCGTGCGCGATCCGCGGGCCGGTCGACGACAGGGCGCCCCAGATCGCGCCGTAAGCGGCCATGGCCACCATGATCTCGACGGTGCCCGGTAGTTCGCCGGGCTGGGTGGGCTTGCCGCCGAAGAGAGAGGCGAAGAGCAGGTAGAAGCCGATCGGCGCGACGACGGCCAGCGCGAGGTAGCGCGGGTCGCGGAGCATCCGCAGGCATTCGAGCCGGAACAGGTGCAGCGTCATCAGACTCGTGCCTCCTCGAACGGGGCTGGGCTTGTCGGTCCGGTGAGTGCCAGGAACGAGTCGTCCAGGCTGGGCGGGGCGACGCGCAGGTCGCTCCACGCGGCGTCGCTGCGGGCCAGCAGCCGCACCACGGTGTCCGGGTCGGCGGTGCGGACCGTGGCCCAGCCGTGCTCGACGGTCAACCGGCCGGGCAGCTCAGGCAGTTGAGACATACTCGGGGCCGGGAGCCGGAACCGGACGACCGACTTTCCGCCCGCCTCCCGGATCTGCGCGGGCGTGCCGTCGGCGACGATCCGGCCGCGGGCCACGACCACCACGCGGTCGGCGTTCTCCTCGACCTCGTCCAGGTAGTGGGTGGCGAAGAGGATGGTCCGGCCCGACGCGGCGCAGTTGCGCATCGCGGCCCAGAACTCGCGGCGGCCCTGGACGTCGAGGGCGCGGGTGGGCTCGTCCAGCAGCATGGTGTCCGCACCGGCGACAGCCACCAGCGCGAACTTGAGCCGCTGCGCCTGGCCGCCGGACATCCGGTCGACCCGACGGTGCGCCAGCTCGCGCAGTCCGGCCAGCTCCAGCGCCTCCTCGACGCGCAGCGGCGCGGGGTACATCCGGCGGCACAGGCCGACCACCTCGGCGGCGGTGACGCCCGGCATCAGGCCGCAGTCCTGGAGCATGGCGGCAATCCGGCCCTGGACCACGGCGGTGCGGGGCGCGAGTCCGGCGACGGTCACCCGTCCGGCGTCGGGCGTGTGCAGGCCCATCAGCAGGCCGACGGTGGTGCTCTTGCCTGCCCCGTTCGCGCCGAGCAGCGCGACGGTCGCGCCGCGCGGAATCTCCAGGGTGAGGGCGTCGACGGCGGTCCGCTCGCCGAAGCGCTTGGTCGCCCGGTCCAGGGCGATGGCTGTCTCCATGCCCCCGATCCTGCTCGCCGTGGCCACGCCGCCGCCTCGGCCGGCGGATGCGTTCCCGGACGCGTCAGCTACTCCCGGGGATGTACGTCGCCACCGCCCGCAGGCGCGCGATCGGGCTCCGGGTCGGGCGCGCGATCGGGCTCCGGATCGGCGTCGGGGTCGGGGTCGGGTTTCGGCCCCGGATCGGCCACGGGATCGGTCAACGGCCCGGTCGGCTTCGCGCCGGGGCGTTCCCCCTCCGGCATCATCTGCAGACGGGAGAGCCCGATCGCCCCGAGTGCCACCAGGCCGACGCCGAAGATGGCGGGGATCAGCCACCAGCCGGTGTTGACCGACTCGTCGTAGAGCGTGACGCCGAGCGAGAGGCTGATCAGCGCGTCACCGAGGGTCAGCGCGGGCTGCGAGGCGACCAGCGGGCCGGCCTGCATCGCGTTCTCCAGGACGAAGAGAGAGCAGACGCCGACGGCCGCGAAGCCGTAGGTCTGCCAGGCGCTGAAGAACGCCGCGACGCCCTGGTGGTCCAGGGTGTCGGTGGCGGACTTCATCAGCGCGGCGGTGAGCGCGTAGCCGATCGCGGCGGCCAGGCCCAGGCAGACCGCCCGGACACCACCGAAGGAGTGACGCAGCGCGATCACGCAGAGCATGATCATCATGCCGCCGCAGGACGCGAGCGCGAAGACCCAGAGCCCGACGCCCGCCTGTGGGCTGCCGCCGCTGGGCGCGGCCGCGGCCAGCGCGGTGCCGAGGCCGACGACCATGCAGGCCACCCAGATCCAGCCGAGCGTGGGCATCCTCCGGTGGAAGACCAGGCTGGCGATCAGCAGCGCGGCGGGCAGTTCGAGGACGAAGATCGGCTGGACCACGGCGAGCGGTCCGGTCGCCAGGGCCACGCCCTGGAAGATCGCGGCGAAGATCACGCCGAGGATGCCGAAGAGCCACACGGGAGTGCGCAGCAGGTCCCACATCAGCCCGAGCCGGAAGCCCTTGGAGGCGGGCACGACAAGCGCGGCGCGACGTTGCAGCACGGTACCCAGGGCGTTGCTCACGGCGGCACACACCGCGAACACCACCGACAGCACCGTGCTCGTACTCACGTTCCAAGCCCCCTCGCGGAACCCCGGAACCACCCAGCGCAGTCCGCAGTCCCGATCGCTGTGTCGGTCCTGTGCGCATGCTACCCACGCAGGCGGCCCGACGGCCCGGTGGACAGGGCGGGAAGATCAGCAGGATTCAGACCCGGACTCGGACGGGCTCAGGCCGGCTGCTTGGGGTCGCCCGCGTCGCCGGACACGCGCGTCGCTCCGGCGGGTTCGGGCGTCGTCAGGGCGTCCTCGGGCGCACCGGCTTCGTCCACTGCTTCGTCCAGCGGCTCGACCGGACCGACCGGCTCGACCGGCAGGCGGGAGGCGCCGATCGGGTTCTCCGGCACGGAACGGTTGCGGGTCGCGACCAGGAAGCCGACGGCCGCCAGGAAGAGCAGCAGCGAGGTCCAGTCGTTGACGCGCAGGCCGAGGATCCGGTTGGCGTGGTCGCTGCGGAGCGCCTCGATCCAGCCGCGACCCGCCGTGTAGCAGGCGACGTAGAGCGCGAAGAGGCGGCCTCCCTGGAGGCTCCAGCGCCGGTCCGCGTAGAGCAGCACGAAGACGATGGCCAGGTCCCAGAGCGACTCGTAGAGGAAGGTCGGCTGGAAGACACCGTGGACCACGCTGCCGTCGGGGTTGACCTTGTTGATCTCCAGGCCCCAGGGCAGCTTGGTCGGGTCACCGTAGAGCTCCTGGTTGAACCAGTTGCCCCAGCGTCCGATCGCCTGCGCCAGGATCAGGCCGGGCGCGAGCGCGTCAGCGAAGCCGGAGAGGGGAATGCCCTTGCGGCGGCAGCCGATCCAGGCCCCGACCGCGCCGAGCGCGACCGCGCCCCAGATGCCGAGCCCGCCGTCCCAGATGTAGAGGGCGCGGATCGGCTGCTCGCCCGCCTTGAAGTAGAGCTCGGGGTCGGTGATCACGTGGTAGAGCCGACCGCCGAGGATGCCGAACGGTACGGCCCACAGCGCGACGTCGAAGATGTCCTCGGGGTTGCCGCCGAGCTTGATCCAGCGCTTGCGGGTCAGCCAGATCGCGGCCGCGATCCCGGCCAGGATGCACAGCGCGTACGCGCGGATCGGCACGGGGCCGAGGTGCCAGACGCCCTGCGACGGGCTGGGGATGTACGCGAGATCCATCAGGGCCGTTTCCCTCGGAGAACCGGGCGGGCCCGGAAACCTGCAGCGAGGGGCCCGCGTGCTGCGGGCTCACCCTACATCCGAGGCCCGTCCCGATCCGTGATACGCGCGGGTTGCGGGCGCGGTCGCGTGGACCGGGTGAACCGCTCATAAACCGGTCACATCCGGTGGTCGCCGCGTGAAAGACTGAGCGTGCACAGACACCACAGCACTTTCACCGCACGCGCACCTGGAGGCATCCCATGGCGGACGACGAACATTCCGGCCCAGCCGACTCCGAGGACGACGTCAAGCGGAAGTTCCGCGAGGCCCTGGCCCGCCGTCGCGACCCCCAGGCGGAGCAGGGCTCCGGACGCGGTCAGGACCCGTCGAAGATCCACGGCACCCACGGCAAGTCGGGCGGCCAGCGTTCGTTCCGCCGCAAGAGCGGCTGAGAGGGAACACCGACCGTCCCGGCTACGGCTACGGCTACGGCTACGGCTACGGCTACGGCTACGGCTACGAGTCGTAGTCCAGCACGACCCGCTCGCTGACCGGCTCGGCCTGGCAGGTCAACACATAACCCGCCGTCAGCTCGGCGTCCTCCAGAGCGAAGTTGCGGCGCATCCGCACCTCACCGGAGACGACGAGCGCGCGGCAGGTGCCGCAGACGCCGCCCTTGCAGGCGAACGGCAGGTCCGGCCGGGCCCGCTGGGCGGCGTCGAGCACGGTCTCGCCCACAGGCATCCGCAGGGTGGAGACCCGGCCGTCGAGCGTCAGCTCCAGCTCGGCCGAGGGGCCGTCAGGTCCACGGTCCTCGTGGCTGACTGCGGGCGGCGGCTCCTCGTCCTCGGCGTAGAAGAGCTCGCGGTGGATTCGTTCGGCGGCAACACCACGGCCGGACAGGACCGCGCGGGCGTCCTCGGTCATGCCGAGTGGGCCGCAGAGCCACCAGTGGTCGACGTCGGGGACGTCCACCAGCGCGCGGAGCACCGCGTCCAGATGCTCGGCGTCCAGGCGGCAGCTGAGCAGCTCGCTCTCCCGTGGCTCCCGTGACAGCACATGGACCAGATGGAACCGCTCCGGGTAGCGGTCCTTGAGGTCAGCCAGCTCGTCCGCGAACATCACCGAGTCGCTGCGGCGGTTGCCGTAGAGCAGGGTGACCCGGGCCTTGGGGTCGGCCAGCGCCGAGGCCGCGATGGCCAGCAGCGGCGTGATGCCGGAGCCCGCGCCGATCAGCGCGTGGTGCGCGGGCACGGTGAGGTCCGGCACGAAGCTGCCGAGCGGCGGCAGCGCCTCGACCACGTCGCCCGGCCGCAGGTCGCGCACCAGCCAGGAGGAGAAGAGGCCGCCGGGCACCTCGCGGACGCCGATCCGCAGCGGACCGCCCTCCGGCGCGCACAGCGAGTACGAGCGGCGCTCGTCGTGCCCGTCGACGACCCGACGCAGCGTCAGCGACTGCCCGGCGCGGAAGGCGAACCGCTCGGCCAGGTCGTCCGGGACGTCGAAGGTGACGGCCGCGGCGTCCTCGCAGAGCGGCTCGACGGCGGCGACCCGCAGCGGGTGGAAACTGGTGCGCACTAGATCTCCTTGACCTGCTCGAAGGGCTCGCGGCAGGCGCGGCAGCGGCGCAGCGCCTTGCAGGCGGTGGCGCCGAAACGACTGGTCTCCTCGGTGTCCGGCGACCCGCACTGCGGGCAGCGGACGGCGGAGTCAGGACGGACGGTGAGCGTCACCGGGATCGGGCCGGTGCTCCGGCGCGGCGCGCGGCCGGGCGGGGCGATGCCCGCCTCGGCGAGCTTGCGTCGGCCCTCGGCGGTGATGTCGTCGGTGCTCCACGGCGGGCTGAGTTCCGTGCGCACGTGGACGGTTGCGAAGCCGACCGAGCGCAGTGCCGCGTCCAGGTCGGCCCGCATCTCGGCGAGCGCCGGGCAGCCGCTGTAGGTGGGGGTGAGCACGGCGGTCACCGAACCGTCGTCCTCAAGCCGGACGTCACGCAGCACGCCGAGGTCGGCGAGAGTGAGCATGGGCAGCTCGGGGTCGCGCACCGCCTCGGCGGCGGCGCGGGCGGCGTCGGGGGTTGCCCGCGCCGGGGGCGACAGAGGTGTCGGGGGCGTCGCGGGCGTCAGAGGTGTCACTGTGTTCACCAGATCGCCTCCGGGTCGGACCGCGCCACGCCCTGGAGTTCGGCGAGGAGTTCGGTGAGGTGCTCGGTGTGCTCACCGGAACGGCCGGACACCGCCGGGACCGTGGCGTCCTCACCCGGCACGTCGAGCCGCGCGGCTGCGAGGACCTCCGCCAGCACCGCCTCGACCTCGTTGCGCGTCTCCGGCGCGGCGGCATGGAGCTCGGCGCGGTAGGGCCAGAGTTCGGCCAGCGCGGCGCCGGTACGGCGCGCGGACTCGTCGGTGCCGTCGCCGAGCCGGACCACCCACTGGGCGGCGTGGTCGCGGTGGTACGTCAGCTCGCTGACACCCTTGTGGGCGACGGCGGCGAGCACCGGGTCCGCGTGGCCGATGAGCTGCTGCAGCTGGGCCAGCCGCCAGCTGGAGAGCAGCAGCAGCTTGACCACGCAGTGCGCGAAGTCGCCGTTCGGGACCTCGGCCAGCAGCACGTTGCGGAACTCGCCAGGGTCGCGCAGGTAGGCGAGCGCGTCCTCGTCGCGGCCCTTCCCCTCGGCCTGTCCGGCGCGGGCGTAGAGCAGCCGGGCCTGGCCGAGCAGGTCCAGGCCGATGTTGGCGAGCGCGACCTCCTCCTCCAACTCCGGTGCCAGGGTGACCCACTCCGCCAGTCGCTGCGCGGCCACCAGCGCGTCGTCGGCGAGGGCCAGGCAGAGCGCGGCCAGCTCGTCGGCGTCCACGCCGGCGGGCAGCGTGGTGTCGACGCCGTGCAGCGGGTCCTCGAACCCGGTGCCGAAGGCCCAGCGGGTGTCGTCCCCGTGCTCCTCGGCGAGCGAGAGGTAGACGTGGTCGTCGGTCACGCGAGGGCTCCTACGTGGGTGCGGGTGGACCAGTTGTGTCGGACCGGATGTGGGGGATCAGATGTGCGGGACGTCGTCGGGGATGGCGTAGAAGGTCGGGTGACGGTAGACCTTGTCGCCGCTGGGCGAGAAGAACGGGTCCTTCTCGTCCGGGGTGGAGGCGGTGATGGCCTCGGAGCGGACCACCCAGATCGAGACGCCCTCGTTGCGGCGGGTGTAGAGGTCGCGGGCGTTGGTCAGCGCCATCCGCTCGTCGGCGGCGTGGAGCGAGCCGACATGGACGTGGTTGAGGCCGCGCTTGCCGCGCACGAAGACCTCGTACAGGGGCCAACTCCCCTGCGGGGCCTGGGGAGTCTGCGGGGCCTGCGGAGACTCGGGGCTGCTCATGCGGCCGTTCCTTCCTGATTCTGCTGCGTGTCGGCGGCGCGTGCCTCGGCACCGCGTGCTTCGGCGGCGCGGGCCTGCTGCTTGGCTGCGTGGGCGAGGGCGGCCTCGCGTACCCAGGCGCCGTCCTCGTGGGCCTGACGGCGCCGGGTGATCCGCTGCTCGTTGCAGGGGCCGTCACCCTTGATCACCCGCATCAGCTCGTCGAAGTCGGGCGTGCCGAAGTCGTGCGAGCCGCGCTCCGCGTTCCAGCGCAGCTCCGGGTCGGGGAGGGTGACGCCGAGCTTCTCCGCCTGAGGCACCGTCATGTCGACGAAGCGCTCCCGCAGTTCGTCGTTGCTGTGGCGCTTGATCCGCCAGGCCATGGACTGGGCGCTGTTGGGCGAGTCGGTGTCCGGCGGGCCGAACATCATCAGCGAGGGCCACCACCAGCGGTCCACGGCGTCCTGCACCTGGGCGCGCTGGGCGGCACTGCCGGACATCATGGTCAGCAGCAACTCGTAGCCCTGGCGCTGGTGGAAGGACTCCTCCTTGCAGATCCGGACCATCGAGCGGGCGTAGGGACCGTAGCTGGAGCGGCAGAGCGGCACCTGGTTGCAGATGGCCGCGCCGTCGACGAACCAGCCGATCACGCCGACGTCGGCGAAGCTCAGCGTCGGGTAGTTGAAGATCGAGGAGTACTTCTGCCGCCCGTTGAGCAGCCGCTCGGTCAGCTCGGCGCGGTCGATGCCGAGCGTCTCGGCGGCGGAGTAGAGGTAGAGCCCGTGTCCGGCCTCGTCCTGGACCTTGGCGAAGAGGATCGCCTTGCGCCGCAGCGAGGGGGCCTTGGTGATCCACTCCCCCTCCGGCTGCATGCCGATGATCTCGGAGTGGGCGTGCTGGGCGATCTGCCGCACCAGCGTCGCGCGGTAGCCGTCCGGCATCCAGTCGCGCGGTTCGATGCGGTGGTCGTGCGCGATGGTCGCGTCGAAGTGCGCGGAGAGCTCGGCGAGGTCGGCCGGCTCGGTGGCGCCCTCGCCGCCGGTCGCCGGTGCCACGTGGGTGCTGCTCATGTCTGCATGCCCCTCCGGGATCAGGTACTACCACCAGACTACCGAACGGTCGGTCGGGTCACAAGACCGCTTCGGCCCGCGACGGCACTTCGGCAAAGCCCTTGCTGTCCACACCACAACGGGCAGGATGAGCGCATGACGGCGATGAGCAAGGGCGCGAACGCCCCGATCCCCACCACAGAGCTATCGGCGGAGGTCAGCTGGAGCAAGGGCGCGGGCGTCCCGGACGTCGACGTCTCCGCTCTGCTGCTGGACTCGTCCGGCAAGGTCCGCTCGGACGAGGACTTCGTCTTCTACAACCAGCCGAACCACCCCTCGGGCGCGGTCCGGCACGCGGGCGACGGGGTTCGCGTCGCCCTCGGCTCGGTCGAGCCGGGCATCGACCGGATCGTGGTCGCCGCCTCCGCCGACGGCGGCACCTTCGGGCGGGTCCCGGGCCTGACGCTGCGCGTCCTCGGCCCGGACGGGAGCGAGGCCCTGCGCTTCGACATCGCCTCCGCGACGACGGAGACCGCGTTCGTCTTCGGCGAGTTCTACCGGCGCGCCGGCGCTTGGAAGTTCCGGGCGGTGGGCCAGGGTTACGACACCGGCCTGGCCGGGCTGGCGACGGACTACGGCATCTCGGTCGACGAGGACGCGGCGGCCGCACCGGCACCGGCACCGGCGTCGCCACCCGCCTCGCCCCCGAACCCCGCTGCCGCCGCGCACCCGCACGGGGTGGACCCGCGCCTGCCCGCTGCGGCGGCTCCGGCTGCCGCAGCGGCTCCCGCCCCCACGCCGCCGGCCCCGGCCCCAGCGCCCGCCCCCGCTCCGGCAGTTGCTCCGGCAGCCGCGCAGCACGCGCCCGCCGCCCCGGAGGGCTTCGGCCCGCCGCCGGTCGCTTCGCCGCCGCCCCAGCCGTACCCCGCGCCCGCCGCTCCGCCCTCGCCGCCCGCGCCGTCCGACCCGAACCTGGGCACGCCCGGCACCGCTCCGCCCGCGCCCGCGATCTTCGGCGGAGGCGGACACGTCGAGCCAGGACTGCAGAACCTGCCGCCGCTCGAACAGGCTCCGCCCGCACCGTCGGTCTTCGGCGCCGGGGCTCCGAACGCACCCCTCCCCCCGCAAGGGCAAGGACCGGTGTCGGGACAGGGACCGATGCAGGGCAACATGCCCGGCTTCGCCGTGTACCCGACTCCCGCCGACCCCAACGGGCCTGCCGCCTTCGGCGGCGCACCCGTGCAGGCCGGCTACGGCCCGGCCGACCCGGGCCCGCAGCAGCAGCCCCCGCAGGGCTTCCCCCAGCCCTACCCTCAGGACCCTTACCAGCAACAGCAGTTCCAACAACCGCAGTACCAGCAGCAGCCGTACCAGCCCGGCATCGGCGGGTCGGGCGGACAGGGCGGCCAGAGCGGACCGGGTGCCGCGGCCGGTCCGGGTGATCCGGGTGGCGGGCCGGGCAGCAGCGCCGTCAGCCTGAAGAAGCAGAAGCTCATCTCCCTGGAGAAGTCCCTGGCCGACCAGGGCGACCACCAACTGCTCGACCTCACCAAGAAGGCTGCCGTCAGCCTGGAGAAGCGCGGTCTGGGCGAGCACACCGCCCGCGTCGCGCTCTGCCTGGACATCTCCGGTTCGATGCACAAGCTCTACCGCACCGGCAAGGTGCAGGCGCTGGTCGAGCGCGTGCTCGCGCTGGGGATGCGCTTCGACGACAACAGCGAGATCGACGTCTTCCTCTTCGGCTCGCGCGGCCATGTGGCGGGCACCGTCAGCGTCGGGTCCTACCAGGGATGGGTCCAGCGGATGCTGAACCAGTACCCGCTGGAGGGCGGCACGGACTACGCGGGCGCGATCCGGCTGATCCGCGAGCAGTACTTCGGCAGCTCGGACCTGCGCAACGCGCCGCTCGCCGACCAACAGCCGGTCTACGTGATGTTCCTGACGGATGGTCACACCACCAGCGAGCAGCAGACCCGTGCCCAGGTGACCGCGTCCAGCTACGAGCCGCTGTTCTGGCAGTTCATGGGCATCGGCCGGTCCTCCCGCTCGGTGGACGCGCCCACGCAGCACCAGATCGCGCCGCAGCCCTCGCACGGGCTCTTCGGCAAGCGCTCGCGCCAGCCACGGGTCGACAACTGGGGCACCGGCACCTTCCGGTTCCTGGAGGAGCTGGACGACCTGCCCGGCCGCTTCCTCGACAACGCCAACTTCTTCGCCGTCGAGGACCCGCAGAACGTCGGCGACGAGCAGCTGTTCGAGCTGATGATGAGCGAGTACCCCGGCTGGCTCCAGCAGGCCCGCAGCCGCGGCATGCTGCCGCCCGCCTGATCCACCTCGACAGCTACACCCCGCGCGTCAGGTGGGGGCGGCGGTGCAGGACGTGGGCGACGTCGTCGGCGAGGCGCGAGCAGTCGGCGACGTCGAGCGTGGAGACGGTGATCCGGACCCCGGGCGGGGTGTCGAGGCGGAAGCGCGCGCCCGGGGCCACCGCCCAGCCGCGCTGCAGCAGCCCGGCGACGGCCGCGGTCTCGTCGGGGACCGGCACCCAGACGCACAGCCCGCTGCGTCCGTGTGCCGTGACGCCGCGCTCGGCCAGCGCGGCGAGCAGCGCGTCGCGCCGACGCCGGTAGGACGCGACGCCGGAGGCCGGGTCGTAGGACTGCCAGAGCGCGGCGGCGGTGCGCTGGAGCAGGTGGCTGACCCAGCCCGCGCCGAGTCGCTGCCGCCCGCGGATCCGGGCGACCGTGTCCGGGTCGCCGGTGAGCACGGCGACGCGCAGGTCGGGGCCCAGGGACTTGGCCGCCGAGCGGACCACGGCCCAGTGCCGGACCGTGGGTGTCCCGCTCTCCGCCGTCCCGACGTTGTCCGCCGTCCCGCCGTCCGCCGCCCCGATGTCGTCCAGCCCCCGCGCACCGATCGCCAGCGTGCGGTAGTCGCCGTCGACGATGCCGTGGCCGTGGTCGTCCTCGACCAGCAGCACGTCAGGGTGCCCGGCCAGCAGCGGACGCAGCTCGGCGGCGCGGTGAGCGCCGAGGGCGGCGCCGGTCGGGTTCTGGGCGCGCGCGGTGAGGACGACGGCGCGGACGCCCGCGTCGAGCGCCGCGCGCAGGCCTGCGACGGTCGGTCCGTCGTCGTCGACGGGCATCGGGACCGGACGCAGACCGAGCGCGGGCAGCAGGTCGAAGAGGCTCCCCCACCCCGGGTCCTCGACCGCGACCGCGTCGCCAGGCCGCAGCCACGCCTGGAAGAGCCGCTCCTGCGCGTCGAGCGAGCCGGAGAAGACGCCGAGCGCGTCCACCGGAAGGCCGTCGTCCGCGAAGGAACGGCGGGTCAGCTCCAGCAGCAGCGGGTCGAACTCGGGGCCGCCGTACCGTCCGGCCGCCGGGTCCGTGCCGTGACCGGCGGCGGCGAGCGCCGCGGCGGGGTCGGGCAGCAGCCGGGCGTCGGGGTTGCCGTCGGCGAGGTCCCGGACGCCCGCCGGGACCTCCAGCGTCCCGTAGTCGCGCGGGGCCAGCACGGGACGCGGCAGGACGCGACTACCACGCCGCCCCGCCGTCTCGATCACGCCCCGGTCGCGCAGCAACCGGTAGGCGGCGGCGACCGTGTTGGGGTTGACGCCCAGTTCGCCGGCGAGATCACGCAGCGGCGGCAGCGCGGCGCCCGGCTCCAGCGCCCCTGCGGACACCAGCGACTCGATCTCAGCGGCGATCTCAGTGGCACGACGCCCGACGATCCGATAATCTCCTAGCACAAAGAAGACTATGCACTAGTTCAATAGCGCCCGCAACCCGGCACGCCGGCACAGCACGACCTCTGGGGGTCACCGTCATGCTCATCCATCCCTGGGACCTCGCCGACGAGAAGACCTGGCGCCCCTGGCTCGCCGGGCGCGACTTCGGCACGCTGGCGGCCAACGGACCGGACGGCGAGCCGCCGATCCTGGTCCCGACCCACTTCCTCTTCGACGAAGGGGCCGGTCCGGACGGCAGCGACGAAGTCGTGCTCCACCTGGCCCGCCCGAACTCCTTCTGGGCCGCGGTCGAGGCGAGCCCCCGGGTCACCCTCGCCGTCACCGACGACTACGCGTTCATCCCCGGCACCTGGCGCGCCGCGGAGGACACCGCGCCCGAGCACGGCGTCCCGACCAGCTACTACGCCTCGGTCCACCTGATCTGCACGGCGAGTGTCGTCGACGATCCGGCCGCGAAGGCGGCGCTGATGGACCGTCAGTACGCACGCTTCCAGCCGGACGTCGCGCACGAGCCGATCGTCCCCGGCCAGGCCCCGTTCGGGAAGATGCTCTCGGCGATCAGGTTCCTGCGTCTGCGCGTCGACGAGGTGCGGGCCAAGGCCAAGTACGACGACCACAAGGACGACGCCCTCGCCGCCCGCGTCCGCACCGGGCTGACCCGGCGCGCCCGCCCGCTCGACGGCGTCGTCGCGGAGCGCCTGCGACGCGGGTAGGCGCACACCGCCGGGCAAGCAGAAACGTTGCTCCATCCGGATGATCCCGGGCGTCGGACGGCCCGTGCACCGGCCGCGCCTGCACGGCCCGGTAGATGCCGGTTCCTAGGCTGCCCCGACGGACCGTCACATCCGAGCAGCTCCGGGAGCCACACTGTCCAGCAGCCGATCGTCCACCACCTCCGCCGAAGGCCACCTCGGGCACGTCGTCTTCATCGCCGCCGCGGCGGCGATGGGCGGCTTCCTGTTCGGCTACGACAGCGCCGTGATCAACGGCGCGGTCACCGGCATCCAACACCACTTCCACGTGGGCAACGGCGAGACCTCGCTGGTGGTCTCCGCCGCGCTGCTCGGCTCGGCCGTGGGCGCGGTGAGTGCCGGCTGGCTGGCGGACCACTACGGCCGGATCAAGGTCATGCAGCTGGCTGCGCTGCTCTTCGCAGCCAGCGGTCTGGGGACCATGTTCCCGCCCAACATCGTGATGCTGGGCGTCTGGCGCGTGATCGGCGGTATCGCCATCGGCATCGCCTCGGTGGTCGCCCCCGCCTACATCGCGGAGGTCGCGCCGCCGGCGGTCCGCGGGCGGCTGGCCTCGTTCCAGCAGGCCGCGATCGTGCTGGGCATCTTCATCTCCCAGCTGATCAACTACGCGCTCAACCAGGCGGCGGGCGGCAACCCGAACGACCACCTCGGGGGCATCCAGGCGTGGCAGTGGATGCTGGGCGCGGAGACCATCCCCGCGCTGATCTACGGCCTGATGTCGCTGGCCATCCCGGAGTCGCCGCGCTACCTGATCTCCAACAACGACCTCGACCGTGCCCGCAGCGTCCTGGCCGACGTCGAGGCGCCCGGCACCGACGTCGACGCCCGGATCGCCGAGATCCAGCACGTCATGGCGACCGAGCACAAACCGCGCCTGAAAGATCTGCTGGGCGGACGCTTCGGGCTGCAGGCCATCGTCTGGATCGGCATCGGCGCGTCGGTGTTCCAGCAGTTCGTCGGCATCAACGTGATCTTCTACTACTCGTCGCTGCTGTGGCAGTCGGTGGGCATCAACGCCAGCAACTCGCTGCTGATCAGCGTCTCGACCTCGCTGGTCAACATCGTCGGCACGGTCGTCGCCGTGGTCCTTGTCGACCGCATCGGCCGCCGCCCGCTGGCCCTGGCCGGTTCGGCCGGCATGGCGGTCACCCTGGGCATGGCCGCCTGGGCCTTCTCCTACCGCGTCGGCACCGGCACCAGCGCCCATCTCGCCAACACCCAGGCGACGGTGGCCCTGGTCGCGGCGCACCTCTACGTGTTCTGCTTCGCCTTCTCCTGGGGCGTGGTGGTCTGGGTCCTGCTCGGCGAGATGTTCCCGAACAAGATCCGCGCGCTGGCCCTCTCGGTCGCCGCCTCGGCGCAGTGGCTCGCCAACTGGGCCATCACCGTGAGCTTCCCGACCATGGCGGACTGGAACCTCTCGGCGACGTACGTCATCTACGCCTGCTTCGCGGTGCTTTCCATCCCCTTCGTCTACTTCTTCATCCGCGAGACCAAGGGCAAGGCGCTGGAGGAGATGGGCTGACCTGCCCTGACCTGCCCGGCTTTGTGACCTGACGGTTCGCCGGGAGACTGTTCCGGTGACCAGGACGATGTACGACAGTGTCGACGTGGCGTCACTTCCGGCCGGGGCACCGCTGTATGCGGGTTACCTGGACGGCAGCTACGCCAACGTGCCCCAGCTGCGGGCCCGCTTCCCGCACGCCGTGATCGTGGAGATCGTGGTCTCCTCGCAGAACGACGGCGGCCACGTCCTGGACGTGGAGCAGTACGACGCCGCCCCGCAGGAGGCGCCCGGCTGGGTGCAGCGCCGCCGGGCGGCGGGCGTGGATCCGTCCGTGTACTGCAACTCGTCCACCTGGCCCTCGGTCCGCTCCGCGTTCCAGGGCCAGGGCGTGGCCGAACCGCACTATTGGATCGCCCAGTACGACGGAGACCCGGCGATCCCGGGCGGGGCGGTGGCCAAGCAGTACAACGACCTCGGCGGATACGACATCTCATCCGTGGCCGACTACTGGCCCGGTATCGACCCTCAGGAGCCCGACGTGCCCCTCTCCGAAGCCGACGCGCAGCTGGTCGCCAAGACGCTGCTGTCGACCACCATCCCGAACCAGTTCCGCAAGGACGCCGCGGGCCACCCGGTGAACACGCCGGTCAACGCGTTCTTCACCTTCGGTGACCACCACTACGACGAGCTCTCCGGGCAGCTGTCGGGGCTGACGACCCAGGTGTCGGAGCTGACCAAGCAGGTCGCGGCACTGTCGGCGGCCGTGGCCAAGCTGACCACCCCGGCCACGCCGGTCACGCCCACCGCGTGAGTTGAGTACGCGCGCCGTGAGCGCGTCCGCGCGGCATCGCCCGGACGCGCTCCGGTCGCGGGCGGCCGGGCCGCACCGCAGCCTGGATCCATGAACAACCTCACCGGTCGTGGACGCGTGACCGTTCGGGCGGAAGCCGCCCTGAAGCGCCGCGGCGTCACCGAGGAACGCGAGTACGTCACGGGCCAGATCCGGTTCGACGGGCCGTGGGTCCACGTCGAGTCGACCGAGAACGCGGGCGAGATGCGGTCCTTCCCCGCTCACAGCGTCCTCGAGGTCCGCTGGTCGCCGAACTAGGGCCTGTCCCGGACGTGAGGACTCACGGCTGGTCAGGCCGCTCGTTACGGGCACGGGCCTCCGCCGCCGCCTGGAGGGCCTGGAAGTAGGCCTGCGCGCGAGGGGCCGCCTCCAGCGCGGCCTGCTGCTCCTCGGGCGTCGCCCGCGGCAGGTTGTAGCACTCCCAGGAGCAGCGCCCGTACGGGGTCCACGGGGTCACCTCGCCGCACCCCTCACAGACCATCACGTCGACTCCCGGCGGGCCACTCATGCCGCTCACCTCGACCTTCTCGCGCTCCGCTTCGGCTCCGCTCCGCTGCACCTCAGCTCGCCGCTCACCTCTACCTTCTCGCGCTCCGCTTCGGCTCCGCTCCGCTGCACCTCAGCTCGCCGCTCAGGCTCCCGCCGCCGAGTTGAACCGGTCCAGCGCGAACCAGAGCAGCATCCCTGCGTCCACGAGCGCGATGCCGACGGCCATCAGCCCCGCCGCGACGGCGAGCCGGTCGCGCAGACGTTCCGGCAGGGCCGACACCGCGGGCAGCAGCTCCGAGCCGCCCGTGAGGTGCACCGCGAACAGCGGCAGTGCCAGCCCGACGGCCCCGGCCAGGACATGTGGCAGCAGGCCGATCCCGTGGGCGCGGGAGACGTGCAGTCCGGCGACCGTGGTCGCGAGGGCGGCGAGGAGCAGCACGCCGACCAGCACCCCCGACGCGATCCGCTGCTCCCGCTCCGCGCCGGAGGCGGGCAGCAGGGCGGGGCCACGCCCGGGGAGGCGTACCGGGAGGCGTGGGGTCTTCGGCGCGGTCGCTTCGTGCGTCGCCATGGTGGCTTCCCTTCCGGCTGCAGTCGCGCTCCGTGCGCCCATGATCACTCCGCGCCGGATCCCCCGCACCTCGGGCTGCGCCGTTCGACGGTCCCGACTACCGGGGCGTCTCCAGCTCTGCCGCGGCTGCGGCCAAGAGCAGGTCCTGCGCCGCCGGGTAGGCGCTGGCGTTCATCCGCTGCGCCAACAGGCGCGCGGTCGCGGCAATGTGCGGGTGGGTGTCCTGCGGCAGGCGGGCGTAGGTGGCCTGCCAGACCGCCTCGTCGGCGCGGCGCGCCTCCTCGGGCAGGGCCAGGGACGCGGCGTCGAGTGCGGCGAAGGCCAGGCTCTGGTCGATGAACACGTGATAGATCCGCACCGCCGCCGGATCGGCGAAACCCGCGCCGCGCAGCAGGCCGAGGACGGCCTCGTCGGCCGCGATCTCGTGCTCACGCCCGCTGACCCGGCTGGCGGCCAGCACTGCGGCCTGCGGGTGGGCCAGGTAGGCGGCGTGGATGCGCAGGCCCAGGGCGCGCAGGTCGGTCCGCCAGTCGCCGGTGGGGGCCCAGCCGGCCATCGCCCGGTGCATCAGCTCGTCGGCGATGGCCCGGGTCAGCTCGTCCATGCCGCGGAAGTACCGGTAGACCGTGCTGGCGTCGGCGCCGAGGGCCAGGCCGAGACGGCGCGCGGTCAGCCCCTCCACGCCGTGCTCGCGCAGCATCCGCAACGCGGTCTCCACGATCAGCTCGTGGGTGAGGACCGTGCCCTGCTTGGTCGGACGACGCCGCCGTCGCGCCTCGTCCGGGACCACTGGTTTTGCCATGTCGGCAAGGCTAACCCCTTATGCCAACGTGGTTGACGTTCAGTGCGTACCGGCGTTGGATCGAGACACGGCCGCTCAACCGTGATCAATCACTGCAAACCACCCTGAACTGCCGCGTAACCCGCTCTTCCGAGGAGTCCCCCATGCGTGTTCTGCTGGTCGGCGCCGGCGGTGTCGGCTCGGCGATCACCAAGATCGCTGCCCGTCGCCCCTTTCTGTCCCACATGGTCGTCGCCGACTACGACCTCGACCGCGCCCAGGCGGCCGTGGCCGCGCTCGGCGCGGACCGGGCGGTCCGCTTCAGCGCGGCCCGGCTGGACGCGACCGACCGGCCCTCGGTCGAGGCGCTGCTCCGCGCCGAGCGCTGCGACGTGCTGCTCAACGCCACCGACCCGCGCTTCGTGCTGCCGCTCTTCGAGGCGGCGCTGGCGTCGGGCGTGCACTACCTGGACATGGCGATGTCGCTGTCCCACCCGCACCCCGAGCGCCCGCACGAGCTGTGCGGGGTCAAGCTGGGCGACGACCAGTTCGCCCGCGCCGAGGCGTACGAGAGGGCGGGCCTGCTGGCCCTCGTCGGCATCGGCGTCGAGCCGGGCCTGTCGGACGTCTTCGCCCGCTACGCGGCGGACGAACTCTTCGACGAGATCGAGGAGATCGGCATCCGCGACGGCGCCAACCTGACCGTCGAGGGCTACGACTTCGCGCCGTCGTTCAGCATCTGGACCACGATCGAGGAGTGCCTCAACCCGCCCGTCGTCTACGAGGCGGACCGCGGCTGGTTCACCACCGCCCCGTTCAGCGAGCCGGAGGTCTTCGACTTCCCCGAGGGCATCGGCCCGGTCGAGTGCGTCAACGTCGAGCACGAGGAGGTGCTGCTGGTCCCGCGCTGGGTCGACGCCAAGCGGGTCACCTTCAAGTACGGCCTGGGCGACGACTTCATCGGCAAGCTCAAGACCCTGCACGCCCTCGGCCTGGACAGCACCGAGCCGCTCACCGTGCCCTCCTCGCTGGGCCCGGTCCAGGTCTCGCCGCGCGACGTGGTCGCAGCCGCGCTGCCCGACCCGGCGACGCTGGGCGAGCGGATGCACGGCAAGACCTGCGCGGGCACCTGGGTCAAGGGCGTCAAGGACGGGCAGCCCCGCGAGGTCTACCTGTACCACGTCGTCGACAACCAGTGGTCGATGCGCGAGTACGGCTCCCAGGCCGTGGTCTGGCAGACGGCGATCAACCCGGTCGTCGCGCTGGAGCTGCTGGCCACCGGCGCGTGGAAGGGCCAGGGCGTACTCGGCCCGGAGGCCTTCCCGCCCAAGCCCTTCCTCGAGCTGCTGAACGTCTACGGCTCACCGTGGGGCATCCGCGAGCAGTAGGCGGACGCGCCACGCCCGAGCCGGGGTGACACGTCAGTCACGGCATCGTCAACTCGGCAGCGTCCACTGCTGGTTGGCGGTGCCGCCGCAGTCCCAGATCTGCGCCTGGGTGCCGGGCGTGGTGGACCAGTTGGTGTCGTCCAGGCACCTGCCTGACTGCGGGTTCAGCAGGGAGCCGTTGGTCTGCGGGACCCAGACCTGGGCGCCGGTGCCGTTGCAGTCGTAGAGGTCAACCGTGGTGCCGTTGGCGGTTCCGCCGCTGTTGACGTCCAGGCACTTGCCCAGCACCTGAAGGGTGTTGCCCGAGCCGACCGTCCACTGCTGCGCGGCGCTGCCGTTGCACGTGTAGACCTGGACCGGGTTGAAGTTCGCCGTCGACGCCGACCGGTCGTCCAGACACAGGCCGCCGTAGCCCGTGATCTGTCCGGTGGACCCGCCACCGCCGCCGGAGGTGCTGCCGGTGAGGGCGTTGAAGGTGGAGGCGAACTGGTAGGGGTTCTGACTTGTGCCGCTGCAGGTGTCGGAGAGGGTGCCGTCGCTGGCGCACGCCTGGTCCCGACCGAGGGCCCAGTAGGAGAGCTCCTGGACGCCGTTGGTCTGCGCGAAGCTCTCGAGCGTTGCGGCGTCGCCGGTGGTGAAGACCTCGTTGGTGGAGTCGTTGACGCCGATCATCGGCGTGTTGCCCTCCATGGCCCACAGTTGCGCCGACGTCTTGCTCGGCCAGATCTGGCCGAGCTGGCTGTACAGGCCCTGTGCGGCGCTGACGGCGGCCTGTCCCATCTCCTCGTTGGGCCCGTAGTCCATGGTCATGATGTTGACCAGGTTGACGTTCAGTCCATGGCTTGCCGCGTTGTCGAGCAGGCTGAGGGAGTTGGCCTCGAGGCCGGTCGGGTCGACGGGCAGGGTGTAGTCGACCGAGAGCGTGCGCCCCTGGGAGGCGTAGTAGGTCTGCAGGTTGGCCAACGCCTGGTTGCGGCGGTCGTTGGCGGCGGTGTCGTCCAGAGCCGACCCCTCGACGTCCAGGTCGATCCGGGTGAGGTTGAGCGTGTCTATGACCCGCTGGTACTGCGCCTGCAGATCCGCCACCGTGCCGCAGGCCTGGGCGAGTTCGGTGCCGGAGGCGCCGCCGAAGGAGACGATGACGTCCCCGCCCGAGGCGCGCAGCGTGTTGATCGCGCCGGTCCACCCGGCGTCGTCGATCGCGGTGGACCCGTTGAAGGTGGCGTTGCAGGTGCCGTCACTGATGACGAACGCAAGGGTGTAGTACTTCAGGCCGGTCGCGGACTCCGCCGACGCGATCGCGCCGGGCGAGTTCCAGGTCTCGACGTAGGGCGCGGCGTACTGGGCCGGGAAACCGGGGCCCGGATTGGCTGCTGCGTGGGCCGCCGGCGCGGCGAACAGCAGGGCAGAGGCGGCGGTCAGTAGGGCGGCGGCCGGTGTGCAGGCATGGCGAAGGCGCATGACGACTCCGTGGGGGTGTGGCCGGGATGTGGGGGCAGCGCGGCCGAGCGGTCGGAGTCAACTAGAGCGGCGTTGGGGCGTCAAGAGAGTCGGAGAGCGAGCGTCGCCGGCGGAGGATCACGCCAGGTTCGAAATATGCAGGTCCGTCATATCTGACCTGAGCATTCAACAAATGACCCCAAGAGGGCATCCGCCGAGATCTGCACAATCGGAATCATCGCCTCGCCTTGGGCGTCATCCCAAGCTGGCGGCGCAGGTCGTCATCAGTTCCACAGCGAACGGTCACCACTCTTGACGATGCCATGACTTCAAGAGTTCAATCACGGCACGCCCCAGTCCCATCCGCCCCCACGCGAAGGACTACGCCCATGCGGTCGAAAAGGCTGCCTGCCCTCGTTGCCGGAGTGCTCGTGGCCTCCGGACTCCTGCTCGGCACCCCCAGCGCCCACGCGGCCGGGCCGACGGTGAACATCTGGCTGACCACCACCTCCGACTCCGCCGGACGGACCGTCACCCAGGGCCTGCAGCAGCAGAGCCCGATCACGTTCTCGTCCGGCACCGGAAGTTCCGCAGCGACGGTCGACGTCGACGAGAACACCCGCTACCAGCAGTTCACCGGTGCCGGGGCCTCGTTCACCGACACCGCCGCCTGGCTGATGAACAGCAGCGGCGCACTCAGCACCGCCACCCGCAACGCGGTGATGACCAACCTCTTCGATCCCGTCAACGGCATCGGCCTGGACTTCCTGCGCAACCCCATGGGCGCCTCGGACCTGGCCCGCTACAACTACACCTACGACGACATGCCGAGCGGCCAGACCGACCCGACGCTCGCGAACTTCTCCGTCGCGCACGACCTGGTGGACGTGCTGCCCCTCACCAAGCAGGCTCAGCAGCTCAATCCGGACCTGAAGGTGATGGCCACCCCGTGGACCGCGCCGCCGTGGATGAAGGACAGCGGCGCCTACAGCCAGGGCTGGCTCCAGTCCCAGTACTACGCCGCCTACGCGCAGTACTTCGTCAAGTACATCCAGGCCTACAAGGCCCAGGGCGTGCACATCGACTACGTCTCCCCGCAGAACGAGCCCACGTGCTGCAGCGGCTACCCCTCGATGCAGTGGAACGCCAGCGGGCTGGACTACTTCACCGGCACCGACCTGCTCCCGGCCTTCCACGCCGCCGGGCTGACCACCAAGGTCCTGGCGCTGGACTGGAACTGGGACGACTACGACAACTACGCCGCACAGACCGTCAACGACGCCGCCGTGCGCAACGACCCGCTCTTCGGCGGGATCGCCTGGCACGGCTACAGCGGGGATCCCACCGAGCAGACCACCGTCCACAACGAGTACCCGAACGTGGACGCCTTCGACACCGAGCACTCCGGCGGCACCTGGATCGCGAACCAGCAGCAGGAGGACATGGAGAACATCGTCGACTACACCCGCAACTGGGGTAAGTCGGTGGTGAAGTGGTCGCTCGCGGTGGACCAGAACATGGGCCCGCACAACGGCGGCTGCGGCACCTGCACCGGACTGATCACCGTGCACAACGGGGACGCGCGCAGCGGGCAGGTGGACTACAACATCGAGTACTACGACCTCGGCCAGCTGACCAAGTTCGTCAAGCCGGGCGCCTACCGGATCGACTCGACCGCCAGCACCGCCGTGCCGAACGTGGCCTGGCTCAACCCCGACGGTTCCAAGGCGGTGGTCGCGTACAACGCCACCGGCGGCTCCGAGCCGTTCACGGTCAACTGGGGCGGCCAGCACTTCACCTACACCCTGCCCGCGCAGACCAGCGCGACGTTCACCTGGTCCGGCACCGCCCCGGCAACCCCGACCGGACAGATCACGGGCTACGGCGGCAAGTGCGTCGACGTCGCCGGCGCCAACACCGCCAACGGCACCGCGGTCCAGCTCTACGACTGCAACGGAACCGGCTCACAGCAGTGGACGGTGGCAGCCGACGGCTCGCTCCAGGCGCTCGGCAAGTGCATGGACGTCACCTCCGGCGGTACGGCCAACGGTACCCAGATCCAGCTCTACGACTGCAACGGAAGCGGCTCACAGCAGTGGCAGCCCCAGGCGAACGGCTCGCTGCTCAACCCGCAGTCCGGCCGCTGCCTGGACGCCACCGGCCCGAGCTCCGCCAACGGCACCCGGCTGCAGATCTGGGACTGCACCGGCGCGGCCAACCAGCAGTGGACGCTGCCCTCATAACCTCTCGGCCTCGGCTGACCTCTGCCGGCCCTCCGGCCTCGGCTGTTCCGACCGGTCACTCGCCAGGCCACTCCCCGGGGTGGTCCAGCCAGACGACGAGGTCCGCGGAGTACGGGTCCTCGCCGGGGTAGTCCTCCCCCATGCGCTCCTCGAACTCGCGGCGCGTCATCGGGACGTGGTGCGCGCCACGGAAGGAGACCAACCGGAACTGGTGGTCGTCCCCGAAGAGGCCGACCTGCACCGGAGGCTCGGTTTCGCTCATGGCCCCAGCGTGCGACGCGGTCGGGCGCGCCGCTACCCGAGTGGCGGCATCGGAGGCACGGGAGGAACGTGGTGCGTACCGCACACCGGGAGGAGAAATCCGCCATGAGCGTTATCGACAAGGTCAAGGGCCTGCTGCACGGTCACGAGAGCCAGGCCTCCAAGGGCGTGGACAAGGCCGGCGACATGATCGACCAGAAGACCGGCGGCAAGTACCAGAGCCAGGTCGACACGGCACAGAACCAGGCCAAGAAGCAGATGGGCGCCGACGGCCAGGCACCGGAGCCTCCCGTCGACGGCGGCCAGTCGGCCTGATTGCCGCGCACAGCCCGCGCGCCGGAGTCCGGCGCGCGGGCTGTGCGCGGCTTGCGCCCCGGTTGCGCACGGGTTCCGGCGCCGGCGTCGTCACCAGGCGGTACGCTCCGCGGCCGCCTGGGTGCGGCAGCGCTGGACCACCGCGGCGGGGTCGATCGCGGCGCCCCGCAGGATCTCGGCGGCGCGTGAGTCCGGGAGTGCCGCCACCTCGGCGAGGAGGTCGAGCACCGTGCCGGAGGCGCGACGTACCGCGCGATCCAGCGCCTCCGCGGCGGGCACGCTCCAGGCGAGTCCGGCCGAGCGCTCGGACTCGCGGTCGGCCGCGCCCTCACCCAGGCGCCAGAGGCGCCCGAAGCCGATGCTGCGCTGGACCAGGTAACCCATCAGCCGGGTGGCCTGGACCGGCATCGGCGCGGCCACGCCGAGCACCGAGTCGTCCGACTCCAGCAGCGCGTGCAGCAGGTGGCCGGTGTCCACCTCCGGGTCCCCGGCGCGCAGCGCCCGTCGGCGCGCCCGCGCAGCGACCGCCGCGAGCGGCCCGACCGGCTGCGGCTGCTCACGGTGCGCGGCGGAAGGCGCACTCCGCCGAGGGTCTACTGGCACAGGGATCCACCCACGGTCGAACGGGGAGAGCCGGACACGAACAGGGAAAGCCGGACAGAGGCAGAGCCGGACAGGGACACGGTCGCGGGCGCGCGGACCGGTGGGGCCGCGCGGCGGCAGAGGTGCACGCCGGTCGGTCCTGCGGTACCCCGGCAGTCTGCTGCGCAGGGTGACCATTCGTCAACCCACAGATACGATCTTCCCATGGTCGCGCGCAGGTCAGCGCCTGCGTTCGGGTCCGTGTTCGCCGTACGAGCTGCGGCGATGCGCCCGGGGCGAGGGTAGTGCGCCACCGGCGCGTGCATGCTGACCCCGGCGCGTGCGCCTGACGGACGCCCCCATCGGGCTGCAACCACCGGGTGTCCGCAACCGTCGAACACTGAGCGGGTCCTGTCCCGCGTCCATCTGTCCCCTGGAGCCGGAGTCCTGATCGCCGACCACGCGGAGCGCCGCCCTCGCGCGAGCGCTACGTCAACTCCCAAGCCGCTGCTGTACCTTGACATCGACGGCGTGCTCAACCCGGTCTGTCCGCACCCGGACAGCGGGTACCGCCGCCATCTGCTGCTCCGCAGCGAGGTCGAGGTGCTGCTCAGTCCCGCACACGCGGTGTGGCTGCGGGAGTTGGCCGAGGTCTACGACCTGGCCTGGGCGAGCACCTGGGAGGCGTGGGCCAACCACTGCATCGCGCCGCTGCTCGGCCTGCCCGAACTGCCGTGGGTGGCCTGCGGATCGAGCGCGGGGAGCCCGGACGGGGACTTCGCGCCCATCGTCCGGCACGCGGCGGGACGGCCGTTCGCCTGGGTGGACGACCTGATCCCGCCGCGCCTGCTCCGGCGCTACGCGCACCGCTCGGACGTTCTGTTGCTGCCGGTCGAGCCCGGTCAGGGGCTGCGTCGCGGACACGTGGACCGGCTGCTCTCCCGCCCGCCGACCGCGGTCTGACGGGACGACAGTTCGGCACGGCTGGTCAGCCTTGCCGCTCCGGACCGGTGCCGCCGCCGTCCGACGGCGCGGGGGTGGGCTCGTTGTCGGCGTCCGCGAGGATCAGGTAGAGCCGCTTGCGGGCGTCGGCCAGCACGGCGAGCGCCTTGGCGCGCTGGGCGGGGGTGCCAGTGAGGGCGACCTGCCGCAGCGCGTCCTTGAGCGCACCGCCGGCGCTGGCGAACTCGCGGACGATCTCCCAGTGTTCGCCGCGACCGGCCTCCTCCCAGGGCGCCTCGGGGCCCTGGTCGGCCTCACCGCGACCCGTCTCGGTGAGGCGGAACAGCTTCTTGCCGCCCTCCTCGTCGGTGGCGATCAGGCCTTCCTCGTCGAGCAACTGCAGCGTCGGGTAGACCGAGCCGGGACTCGGCCGCCACGACCCGCCGGAGCGCTCGGCGATCTCGCGGATCATCTCGTAGCCGTACATGGGGCGCTCCTTGAGCAGCGCCAGGATCGACGCGCGCACGTCGCCACGACGCGCACGCCCGCCGTGCCGTCCGCGCCCACGGCCGCCGCCGGGGCCACCGGGACCGAACGGGCCGGGACCGCCGCCGAAGCCGGGCGGGCCGAACTCACCGAAGGCGGGGCGGCCGGAACGGGCACGGGGATCAAAGGGGTGTCGGGATCGCATGATCGTTCTCCTTGCATGGATGTGGTTCGACAGTCTTACGACTGTCTCGATGCATCAACGATATATCGGTAACTGTCGTTCGGCAATCCCTTTCGAACGAGAGCGGAGCGGGCACGCGCTCGCTCGTCAGCGGGGCATAGCCTGCGATCATGAGGATCCGGATCATCGACGCCTTCACCGACGAACCCTTCGCGGGGAACCCCGCCGCCGTCTGCCTGCTGCCGCCGGGACCGTGGCCGGACGAGCGCTGGATGCGGCGCGTGGCCACCGAGTTGAACCTCTCCGAGACGGCCTTCGCCCGCCCGCTGGAGGGCGCCGAAAGGGACGCGAGCGCCGCGGACTGGGCGCTGCGCTGGTTCACGCCCGCCGTGGAGGTGGGCCTGTGCGGGCACGCCACGCTCGCCACCGTGCACGCGCTGGCCCAGGACGGGCGGCTGTCGGAGGGTGGCCGGGTCGCGTTCGCCTCGATGCGGAGCGGGGTGCTGCGTGCCGAGACGGCGGCCGACGGCGCGATCACGCTCGACTTCCCTGCCAACCCGACCACCCCGGGCACCGCCCCGGAGGGGCTGACGGAGGCGCTCGGCGGAGCGTCATGGCTCGGCGTGCACACCACGGGCGCCCTCGGCGACCTCCTGGTCGAGCTGGCGACCGAGGCCGAGGTACGGGACCTGCACCCGCACCACACCCGACTGGAGACGCTGGACGTGCCGCGCGGCGTGATCGTCACCGCGCCCGCCGCGGCCCCTGAGGCGTCGGGCTACGCGGTGGTCTCGCGCTGGTTCGGGGTGAGTGTCGACGTGGGCGAGGACCCGGTGACGGGCAGCGCGCACACCGCGCTCGGCCCGTTCTGGGCGGCTGCGGAGCGGCTGGGGCGCGCGGAGTTCGCCGCCCGGCAGGTCTCGCCGCGCGGCGGCACCGTGCGGGTGCGCGTCGACGGCGACCGGGTGCTCCTGACCGGCCGCGCGGTCACCGTCCTGGACGGAACCCTGGCTGCGAGGGCAGGAGAGGTCAGGTCGGCAGCCAGCTGACGTGCCCGGCCAGGAGCACGTAGCCGACGAAGGCGACCGAGTCGATCAGCGTGTGGGCGATCGCCAGCGGCGTGACCCGGCGCCAACGGCGGTACAGGTAACAGAAGATCACGCCCATCACCACGTTGCCGAAGAACCCGCCGACGCCCTGGTAGAGGTGGTACGACCCGCGCAGCAGCGCGCTCGCCGCGACCGCCGCCGGCCAGCTCCAGCCGAGCTGGCCGAGGCGGCGCAGCAGGTAGCCGACGACGATGACCTCCTCGACGACGGCGTTCTGCGCGGCGGAGAGGATCAGCACCGGGATCCGCCACCACACGTCCGGCAGCGTGCTCGGCACCACCGTCAGGTTCGCCCCGGAGGCCCGCGCGCCCAGGTAGAGGAGCAGGCCGGAGCCGCCGATGCAGGCGGCGACGACCGCGCCCTTGCCGAGGTCGCTCCACTTGCGGGTGAGGTCGAAGCCCAGCGCCCGGATCGAGGACCGCTCGCGGAGCAGCAGGTAGGCCACCAGTGCCACCGGAACGAGTGCGGTGACGATGTCGAAAAGGTGCCAACTCAGGTCCAGCCAGGGCCGTCCGGGCGTGATGGTGCCGTTCAGGGTCGCCTGCTGCGACTTGAGCGAGACCGGCGCGGTGACCGAACCGAGGAAGCTGATCACCGCGCTGACACCACTCGCGCCCAGCGAGAGCGCGAGGACCAGGATCAGCTCCTGCCCCAGCAGGCGGCGAGTGAACGGCGCCGGCGAGGGCAGGGCGTCCAGCGTGTCGGTGTCGGTCGTGCTCACGTGTGCGGCTCCGGGCGTGCGTCCGACAGTGCGGTCGGCCCGATCATCGCACAGCGCGATTTGTGTTCCGGGCCTTCCGCACCGCAGGTTCGCACCGCCTTCCGCGCCACGGGTTCGCACCGCGCCTTCAGCGCAGCGGCCAGGTGTGGACCGGCTCACCTCCCCGGGACAGCTCCATGTAGCGGCGGGTCATCGCCGCCAGCGCCGGTCCCCGCTCCAGCCCCTGGCGCTCGAGACCGTCGTGGAAGACCGAGCTCTGCCAGGCCGCGCCGTTGATCCCGGTGCGGCAGCGGCCCTCGATGATGCCGAGGTAGCGGTCGCGGTCCACCGGATCGACGCCCCAGGCGTCCAGGCCCTTGGCGGCCAGCGGCAGCAGTTCGCTGCGCACCAGCTCCCTGGCGGGCGTCCGGACGAGCCCGCCGCCGCGTCGGCCGCCGCGCGGCCACCACAGCTCCGCGTCGATGCCGAGGCGGGCGCCGGTATGGAAGTTCTCCGTCGCGAGCTCGAACGGGAGCCGTTGCCAGACGGGTCGCGACTGGTCGGCGAGCGCCCGGACCAGGCCGTAGTAGAACGCGGCATTGGCCAGGGTGTCGACGACGGTCGGCCCGGCGGGCAGGGCCCGGTTCTCGACCCGCAGGTGCGGCACACCGTCGGCGACGTCGTACACGGGACGGTTCCACCGGTAGACGGTGCCGTTGTGCAACCTCAGTTCGCGCAGGCGGGGGATGCCGCCCGAGGCGAGGGTCTTCAGAGGTTCCTCCTCGTCGCAGATCGGCAGCAGCGACGGGAAGTAGCGCAGGTTCTCCTCGAACAGGTCGACCACCGAGTCGATCCAGCGCTCGCCGAACCAGGTGATCGGCCGGACGCCCTGCGACTTCAGTTCCGCCGGACGGGTGTCGCACGCTTGCTCGAACAAAATCGGCCGCGTCTCCCGCCACAGCTCCCTGCCGAACAGGAACGGCGCGTTCGCCCCCATCGCCAGCTGTGCGCCGGTGATCGCCTGGGCGGCGTTCCACACCCCCGCGAAGCGGCGCGGTGTCACCTGCAGATGCAGCTGCATCGAGGTGGCGGCGGCCTCGGCGACAATGGAGACCGCGTCGACCCGCAGCCGCTCCACACCCTGGATGTCCAGCGTGATGTCCTCGCCGCGAGCTGCGAGGATGCGGTCGTTGAGCAGCCGGAAGCGGTCGCCCGCGGAGATGTTGTCGAGCACGGCGTGGTCGGTGGTCAGCGTCGGCAGGATGCCCACGGTGACGATCCGGGCCCCCTCCCGGGCCGCACGCCGGTCGGCGTAGGCGAGGCCGACGACCAGTTCCTCCCGCAGTTCCTCGAGGACCCGGCCACCCAGGCGGTGCGGGGCGCTGTTGAGTTCGATGTTGAACTGCCCCAGCTCGGTCTGGAAGTCCCCGCTGGCGATCGACTCCAGCACCGACTCGTTCCGCATGGTCGGCAGGCCGTCCTCGTCCGCCAGGTTGATCTCGATCTCCAGGCCCATCATGGCCCGTGGTCTGTCGAAGCGGTCCTCCTCCAGCAGCAGTCGAAGCGCGTCGACGCACTGGCGCAGCTTCCGACGGTAGAGTTGACGGTCCGCCAGATCTGCGTTACTGGCGGCCACCTTCTCCCCCATGGGCGCCATCCCTCCCTCGGTCGGGCGTAGAGGGAGCATGCCCCGAAGGGGTGATCGACTACCCGACAGAACGCGCGAAAACGGCATGTGCCAATACGGTGCCCGGCACACGGTGTGCCCGATTTCTCCCTTGCGGCCCTGCACGGACAGTAGTAGAAGAGTCACGCCGTGCATCCGTTCGTATAGACTCGCGAGAACAGGTACGCACCGCCCGACGCCGCCGGAGTGCCCCGGCCCCCTCGGACGTGCCCTGCCCCGCGCTCTGAGCCAGCCCTGCACCGCGCAGCCGTCGACGCCTGCGCGGTCGCTCGTCCCCCGCACAGCCGCGCAGCACCGCAACGCCCGGCAACGCCGTAACTCCCGCCCCGCCTGTCTCTGCTGCCACGAGAGGCGAACCGACATGACCCTGCAGCTGCCCCAGCCCCCCGCCGCCGCCCTGCGCGCCGTTCTCCGCGCGCTGGACGACCGCGACGTCCCCGCCGACGTCGGCCCCGTCCGGACCTCGGCCATGCGACGGTGCACCGGGCCGCTCACCCCCGCGCATCCGCTTCCCGTGCACCTGCTGGACCCGGCGGTCACCGGCGCGGGCGCGACGCCGCTCGCCGCCGCGCTGCGAACCGGCTGGCGCTTCCTGATCAAGGAGGGCGAGACCGTCGTCGGCGCCGCCGACACCCTGGAGGTGGCGCCGGACGAGACGGGCTCGAGCCCGGGCGAGACCATGGAGGTGCACGCCTTCGCCCACTTCGCCGAGGGCCCGTATCCGGCGTCCACGCTGCGCGCGCTGCAGCAGGCACGGCTGCACGCGGCCGGCACCCCGACCACCTACCTGCCGCGGCTGCTCTCGGTGCCCGGCCACTACATGACGGCCCTCTGGCTGCACCCCGTGCTCTCCGCCACCCCGTCGCCGGACCTGCTGATCCCGCTGGTCCCGGCGCCGCTCGGCGTCACCGCCCACGTCCCGCACCACGCGGAGGAACTGCTCGCCCTGCTCGCGCTCGCCAACGGCGCGCTGCTCACCAGCCCCGCCTGACCCGCGCGCCGAAGCGCACTCCCCCTGAAGAACCACCCGTACCACCCGTTGTGACCATGGCGCGCCTGGTCACAACGGGTGGTTTCTGCTGGTCGGACAGGTTTCGGCGTGACGCATGTCACCAAATGGCTGCGGGCGGGTCGCGATACGCGGACACTGTGAACCAGTGCGAGAAGCCCAACGTCTTACCCGGCGAAAAGGCACTTCACACACGCGCCGCAGACCGGCTTTGGAATATTCTCGAAGCACGCCGAAACGAGGGTACGAGCTATGTGCCAGCACCGTCCTGAGTGTCCGTCCGCCGACTCGCCGGACCGCGAGGCCGCAGCCGTCGTCGCGAGCCACCCGGAACAGGGGTGGAGCCTGCTGTGCAACGGTGTCCTGATCTTCGAGGACACCGGCGAGATCCTCCCGGACGGCCGCGCGGTCGCCCCGAGGCGCGTGCTGGCAGGCGCTGCGTAGCAACACGCACGAAGGGGCGCGGGGACTGCGTGAGCAGTTCCCGCGCCCCTTTTCAGCGCTCGCGGCCGATCAGTCCTCGTACTCGTCCAGCGGCGGGCAGGAGCAGACCAGGTTGCGGTCGCCGAAGGCGCCGTCGATGCGGCGGACCGGCGGCCAGTACTTCTCGGTGGGGTTCACACCGGCCGGGAACACGGCCTCGGCCCGCGTGTAGGCGTGCTCCCACTCGCCCGCCAGCGCGGCCGCGGTGTGCGGGGCGTTGTGCAGCGGGTTGTCCTCCGCCGGCCATTCACCGGAACCGACCTTGTCAATCTCCGAACGGATCGCGATCATCGCCGCGCAGAAGCGATCGATTTCGGTCAAGTCCTCGCTCTCGGTCGGCTCGATCATCAGCGTGCCGGCCACCGGGAACGACATGGTCGGGGCGTGGAAGCCGTAGTCGATCAGGCGCTTGGCCACGTCGTCCACGGAGACGCCCGCCGACTTGGCCAGCGGCCGCAGGTCGATGATGCACTCGTGCGCGACCAGGCCGCCGGGGCCGGTGAACAGGACCGGGTAGTACGGCGCCAGGCGCTTGGCGATGTAGTTGGCGTTCAGCACCGCGACCTGGGTGGCGCGCTTGAGGCCCTCGCCGCCCATCAGCCGGACGTACGACCAGGAGATCGGCAGGATCGCCGCCGAGCCCCACGGCGCGGCCGAGATCGGACCCACACCGGTGGCCGGACCGGCCGTCGGCTGCAGCGGGTGGTTCGGCAGGTACGGCGCCAGGTGCGCGCGGACGCCGACCGGGCCGACGCCCGGGCCACCGCCGCCGTGCGGGATGCAGAAGGTCTTGTGCAGGTTCAGGTGCGAGACGTCCGCGCCGAACTTGCCCGGCTTGGCCAGACCGACCAGCGCGTTGAGGTTGGCGCCGTCGACGTAGACCTGGCCGCCCGCCTCGTGCACGGCGGCGCAGATGTCGCCGATGTTCTCCTCGTACACGCCGTGCGTGGACGGGTAGGTGACCATCAGCACCGCCAGCTGGTCGCGGTGCTGTTCGATCTTGGCGCGCAGGTCGTCGACGTCCACGTCACCGTCCGGCAGCGTCTTGACGACCACGACCCGCATGCCCGCCATGACGGCGGAGGCGGCGTTGGTGCCGTGCGCGGAGGAGGGGATCAGGCAGACGTCGCGCTGGGTGTCGCCATTGGCGTGGTGGTAGGCACGCACCGCCAGCAGACCGGCCAGCTCGCCCTGGGAACCGGCGTTGGGCTGGATGGAGACCTTGTCGTATCCGGTGACCTCGGCCAGGCGCGCCTCCAGCTCGCCGATCAGCTGCAGGTAGCCGTCGGCCTGCTCGACCGGGGCGAACGGGTGCACGTCGGCGAACTCCGGCCAGGTGATCGCCTCCATCTCGGCGGTGGCGTTCAGCTTCATGGTGCAGGAGCCGAGCGGGATCATGCCGCGGTCCAGCGCGTAGTCCTTGTCGGCCAGCGAGCGCAGGTAGCGCAGCATGGCCGTCTCGGAGCGGTGCGCGTGGAAGGTCGGGTGGGTCAGGTACTCGTCGGTGCGCAGCAGGCCCTCGGGCAGCGCGGAGCCGGCGGCGGCGTCGAGCGCGTCCACGTCCGGACCCGCGGCGTCCACGCCGAAGGCGCCCCAGACGGCGGCCAGGTCGGCGCGGGTGGTGGTCTCGTCGCAGGCGATGCCGACCAGGTCGGCGCCGTCCTGGCGCAGGTTGACCCCGGCGGCGGCAGCGGTCGCGACGACCTCGGCGGCACGGCCGGGGACGCGGGCGGTGACGGTGTCGAAGAACGCGTCGCTCGCGACCTCGACGCCGCCCCGACGCAGGCCCTCGGCCAGCACGGAGGCGTAGCGGTGGGTGCGCGAGGCGATCTTCGCCAGGCCGTCCGGGCCGTGGTAGACCGCGTACATCGAGGCCATCACAGCCAGCAGCACCTGCGCGGTGCAGATGTTGGAGGTGGCCTTCTCGCGGCGGATGTGCTGCTCGCGGGTCTGCAGCGCCAGGCGGTAGGCGCGGTTGCCGTCGGCGTCGACGGAGACGCCGACCAGGCGGCCCGGCAGGCTGCGGGCGTAGTCGGCACGGACGGACATGTACCCGGCGTGCGGGCCGCCGAAGCCCATCGGGACGCCGAAGCGCTGGGTGGTGCCGACCGCGATGTCCGCGCCGAGCTCACCCGGGGACTTCAGCAGCGTCAGCGCCAGCAGGTCGGCGGCGACCGCGACGACCGCGCCGAGCTCCTTGGCCTGCGCGATGACCGGGGCCAGGTCGCGCACCGCGCCGGAGGCGCCCGGGTACTGCAGCAGCACGCCGAAGACGCCGCGCTCGGCGATCTCGGCCGGGATGCCCTGGCTGAGGTCGGCCACGACGGTCTCGACGCCGGTCGGGACGGTACGGGTCTCGATGACGGCGACGGTCTGCGGCATGGTGTCGGCGTCGATGACGAAGACGCCGCCCTTGACCTTGCCCATCCGGCGGGCCAGCGCGACGGCCTCGGCGGCGGCGGTGCCCTCGTCGAGCAGCGAGGCGCCGGCGGTGGGCAGACCGGTCAGCTCGGTGACCACGGTCTGGAAGTTGAGCAGCGCCTCCAGGCGCCCCTGCGAGATCTCCGGCTGGTAGGGCGTGTAGGCCGTATACCAGGACGGGTTCTCCAGCACGTTGCGGAGGATCACCGGCGGGGTGAAGGTGCCGTAGTACCCGAGGCCGATCATCGAGCGCAGCACCTGGTTGCGGCCGGCCAGCTCGCGCAGCTCGGCGAGGACCTCGGCCTCGGAGCGGGCGGCCGGGAGGTCCAGCGCGGTCAGGCTGCGGATCGCGGCGGGGACGGCGGCGGCGGTGAGCTCGTCCAGGGAGCCGTAGCCCACCTGCGCCAGCATCTTGGCCTGCGCCCCGGCGTCCGGGCCGATGTGGCGGTTCTCGAACGGGCTGGACTGCTCCAGCTCGGAAAGCGACGACGTCATGGGGAGACTGGCCTCCTGGTCGGACCGGGTGGACGCGGTGGGGCGCCCGGACGACCTCCCCCTCTGTCATGGAACCTGAGAGCTTCACCGGCCCTGTTGCCGCTGCTGTAACGCTGCGGCCGGACCGGCTTTCACCGTCGGTGAGGACCGTCCCGCAGCCATGAGGCTCGGGCGCGGCCCTGCTTTCCAGAGTCGACCTCGCCAGCGCGGTACTTCGGCCTGAGAGATTCCGGGGAGGAGTTGCTCCTTCGGCGCCGGGTCGCCCCGATCAGGTTGCCCAGATCAGGCGCTCGGACTCTCCCGCACGTGCTCGACGGTCAACCCCGAGGGTACCAGCGCGGATCGGCCGCCGGACGGGGCCCGAGCACCGTTCTCGTCCACCGGACGGAGCAGCGACACACCCGGCGGAGCTGCGTGCGTTCGACAAAGCGATCATTGTGCCTTTTCGTATGAGTTGAGCACGTTCGTCAGCTGAACAGACCGGCGCGGGCCGATGGAGGAGTGAGAAGCGTGCAGACCGAGATCGACCCGAGGGATCTGATCGGCCACAAGGCCGTGGACAAGAACGGCGAGAAGATCGGCACCGTGGACGAGGTCTACCTCGACGATGCGACCGGTGAACCCGAGTGGGCCGCGGTTCGCACCGGACTGTTCGGCCGCGACGCCTTCGTGCCGCTGACGACGAGCGAGTTCGTCTCCGAGGAACTGCGGGTCCCCTATGAGAAGTCGCAGGTGAAGGACTCGCCCGACTTCGGCGTCGGCCAGCACCTCTCCCCCGCCCAGGAGTTGCAGCTCTACCGCTACTACGGCCTGGAGGTCCCGACCGGCACCGGCCAGCATGCGGCCGACTCGGGCGCCAAGGCGGCGGAGGGCAACGGCCACGGACCCGCCTCCGCGCCGAAGGCCGGGGAGGCGGCGGCTGCGGCCGGTGCCGCAGGCGTTGCGGCGGGTGCCGCAACGCGCGGGGAGCGGAAAGAGAACCTGACCAAGGAGGAGCAGCCCGTGGAGAAGACGGTGGCGACGCCCGTCGTGGAGTCCCAGTCGAACGGCGGGCGCACCTCGGCGTTCATGACGGGCGGCACGACGGCTGGCGCGCAGGCCGGACAGACGGCGCAGACCGCGCAAATGCCACGGGTCGGCCAGGACGCGGCGCAGGACTCGACGATGCAGCAACCGACCGTCCAGACGCCGCCCGCCGCACCCTTCCCCAGCAGCGGCATGGCAGGAGCGGGCGCAGGTGCGGGCGCGATGGGCGGGACGGCGACCGAACCGCAGCGTCGTCCGGACCCGCTGACCGACCCGCTGCCCGGTTTCGGCGCTCCGGCCACCAGTGGCACCGCGACAGCGGGCACGGCGACCCCCGGCACGACGGGCGCCGCGACCGGCACCGTCGCCAAGGAGCCGGTCCCCGAGCCGGTCGAGTTCGTCTGCCGCGAGGAGCGCCTGGACATCTCGACCGAGTGGCACGTCCTCGGCCGGGCCCGGCTGCGCAAGTACGTGACGGCGGAGCAGGTCGAGCGACGGGTGCCGGTGGTCCGCGAGCGCATCCGCGTCGAGCGGGTCCCGGTCAGCGCGGAGGAGCGCGAGCAGCTGACCGAGGCCGAGATCGCGGAGAGCGTCGAGGAGGTGACCCTCCATGAGGAGCGCCTCGTCGTCAAGAAGACCGTCGTCCCGGTGGAGCGGATCCGCCTGGTGACCGAGCGGATCACCGAGGAGGAGGTGGTACGCGAGCAGCTCCACCGCGAGCACATCCAGGTCCAGGACGGCAGCCGCCCCCAGGGCACGCCGGTCGCCCCAGCCACCACTCCCCCGGCGGCCGGTGCACCGATCGGAGGCGCGCCGATCGCGGGCACCCCGGCCGCGACCCCGCTCCGTCCGAACGGCCCGACCAGCCCGAACGGTCCGATGGGCCAGAACCCGGACCTGCCGGGCCACGCGATGGGCGCCTGACCCGCCGTCACCCCCGCTCATCCGCGCTCACTCCCGCTCGTCCCCGCTGACCACGGGCCGCCCGGCACCCCGCTGGGCGGCCCGTCAGCGTATGGGCACAAGCGGGAGCGCCGGGGCCGGGGCGAGGGCCGGATCGTCGACCAGGAAGGTGCGGACCCGGCCGACGCCCGAACCGGGCGTCTCGAAGCGCACCGTCACCCGCCCGACGCCGCTGCCCTGGACCCAGCCGTGGCCGAGCTCCGCATGCTCCACGTCCTGCCCCGGCACCCAGCGACGTCCGCGCGGCGCCGCGCCGGGGTGGAACGCACGCGGCGCGTCCGGCCCGCCGTAGGCGGAGTCGTCCGCAGACCCGCCCGCTGTGGACCCGCCTGCCGCGGACCCGGCCTCCGCGTCCTCGGCCCCCGCCGCGCCTGAGTCTTCCTCCGCCTCCTCGGCCAAGGCCTCCAGCACCTCGTACTCCTCGAAGGCCTCGCGCTGGGCCTGGGCGAAGAGGTCCTCCTGGGTCCAGTCGGCCAGGCCGCTGACGCCGACGCCCAGCAGCCGGATACCGCCGAGCAGTCCGACGGATTCGGCCAACCGCCGCGCCATCTGGGCGATGACCAGCGGGTCGTCGGTGGGCGAGGGCAGCGTCTCGGAGCGGGTGAGCGTGGTGAAGTCGAAGCGGCGGATCTTGACCACCACCGTCCGCCCCGACCGCCCTGCGGCGCGCAGCCTGCGGACGCAGCGGTCGGCGAGGCGGTCGAGCTCCTGCATGATGCTGTCGCGGTCGCCGAGGTCGACCTCGAAGGTGTCCTCCACCGAGACCGACTTGGCGTCCCGGTCGGGCACCACCGGCCGCTCGTCCTGCCCGCGGGCCAGCGCGTGCACGCCCGCGCCGTGCGCCCGGCCCAGCAGGTGGATCAGCTCCTCCTGCGGCAACGCCGCCAGCTCCGCGACCCGGGTCAGCCCCGCCCGACGCAGCGTCTCGGCCGTGGCGGGCCCGACTCCCGGCAGCGCCCGCACCGGCAGCGGTTCGAGCACCTCGCGCTCGCGGCCCGCTTCGATCAGCACCAGGCCGTCGGGCTTGGCCTCCTCCGAGGCGATCTTGGCCAGGAACTTGGTCGTCGACAGCCCGACGGAGGCGGTGAGCCCGACCTTGTCCCGGATGTCGGCCCGCAGGTCCTCCCCCAGCGCGCGGGCCAGCTCCGCGCCCTCCGCCTCCAGCAGCTCGCCGTAGGGGCCGGCGGCGAGGTCGACGAAGGCCTCGTCCAGGCTGAGCGGCTCGACCAGCGGCGAGAGCTTGCGCAGCAGCGCCATCACCTCCTCGCTGATCTGCCGGTACAGCTCGAACCGTGGGATCAGGAACGCGGCGTTCGGCGCGAGGCGGCGCGCGTGCGCCATCGCCATGGCGGAGTGCACGCCGAACGTGCGCGCCTCGTACGAAGCGGTCGCGACCACACCCCGCCCGCCCAGCCCGCCGACGATCACCGGCTTTCCGCGCAGGCTCGGCTTGGACGCCTGCTCCACCGACGCGAAGAAGGCGTCCATGTCGAGATGCAGGATCGACGGCACGGACCGCATGAACCGATCATCGCGCACGGGTATGACAACGGCTGGTACACCACCACGGGCGCAACTGGGGCCAGGCCCTAACCGAACGCGGCCGGCGTGGTGACCTTGGGCCCGAGCAGATGCGGGTCCGGATCGAAGAGCTCGTCGAGGAAGACCGCCTTGTCCGCCGAGGCGATCTCCCGCACCGCGCCGTAGTCCCAGGTCCGATCGTGCGGCTCGGGAACCCCGATCCCGTACGCGTCGATCCCCGCGGTCTCGCAGAGGGACACCGACCGGCGGATCGCGTACTCGGTGTTGACCAGGACGGCCCGGGTGACGCCGAAGATCCGGTGGGCGCGGGCGCAGGAGTCCCAGGTGTCGAACCCCGCGTAGTCGGCCGCGATCCGGGCCGTCGGGACGCCGTGCTGGACCAGGTAGGTGCGCATCGCGTCCGGCTCGTCGTAGTCGGGGCGGCTGTTGTCGCCGGTGACCAGGACAGCGCGGACCCGACCGGCCCGGTAGAGCGCGAGCGCGGCGTCGAGCCGGTGCGCGAGGTAGGGCGAGGGCCTGCCGCCGTCCAGGCCCGCGCCGAAGACCACCACCACGGGCTCGGCGGGCACGTCGGCGACGGTCCGCACCCGCGGGTCGCTCTGCAGCCTGATCACCGCCACCGGTGCGAGCACCAGCACCGTCAGCGCGCAGAGCGCCTGGAAGCCCCACCTCTGAACCCGCCGCTGTCGGCCGAGCCGGACCAGCACGCGAAGCCCGCGCAACACCCGCACCGCACTCTCCTCCCCCAGGGTCATCCTGAGGAGCGGACGCGCGGATCAGACCGCGCGGTTGCGGCGGCGGGCCAGTTCGTCGGACGGGTCGAAGCCGGGCAGGTTCTCGCCGGTGTCGGTGCGCTCGCCGTGGAGGCGGGTGAGCGTCGCCTCGACCTCACGCCAGACCGCGCCGACGGCGATGCCGAAGATGCCCTGACCGCCCTGCAGCAGCTCGACCACCTGGTGCCCGGAGACGCACTCGTAGACCGTCGCCCCGTCGCTCATCAGCGTGATGTCGGGCAGTGCCTCCTGCGGCCGCTGGCTCAGGTGGTCGACGGCGGTGCGGATGCTCTGGAGCGAAACGCCCGCGTCGAGCAGGCGCTTGACCACCTTGAGCACCAGGATGTCGCGGAACGCGTAGAGGCGCTGCGTGCCGGACCCCTGGGCCGCGCGGACACTCGGCTCGACCAGGCCCGTGCGGGCCCAGTAGTCGAGCTGGCGGTAGGTGATCCCGGCCGCGGCGCAGGCCGTGGGCCCGCGGTAGCCGATCAACTCCGAGCTGGGCAGCACGTCGTCCTGCGGGCCAGCCGGGAGCGGCACCATCGGCATCCCCTCCCAACCGGAGCGCGCCGACCGCGGCAGCGTCCGGACCTGGGAGTGGACGGGGCAGGAGCCGCCCGTGGCTGTTCTGTCACCCGTGCTGCTCAACACGACCCTCCATCCGCTCGACTCGGGAACCGCCTCAGCGGGGGTGCGGGGAGGCACACCCGGGGACGTTCACAGTCGAAGGTAGGCAGTAGCCAGGAGCGCGTCAACGATCGCCACGCTCGGCATGGCGGGTGACGTCAGCCTCACGAGTGGTTTTGCGTGTCCCGAGCGGGGGTATTTCCGCGCGAATGTGGTTCGGCAAACCCGTCAGTACACCGGTCGGACAACCGGTCGTATGCACGCGCACGGCCACTGCTCCTGCCGACCGCTACTGCTGACCGCTGCTGCCGAAGTCCTCGGGTGAGATCTGGTCCAGGAACTCCCGGAACCGCTCGACCTCGTCCTCCTGCTCGTCGGGGATCGCGATGCCTGCCTCGTCCAGCACACCATCGGCGCCGTAGATCGGCGTGCCGGTGCGCAGTGCCAGGGCTATGGCGTCGGACGGGCGGGCGCTCACCTCGACGCCGCTGGCGAAGACCAGCTCGGCGTAGAAGACGCCCTCACGCAGGTCGGTGATCCGCACCGCGGTGAGCTGCTGGCCGACGGCCTCCAGCACGTTGCGGAAGAGGTCGTGCGTCAGCGGACGCACCGGCGTCATGCCCTGCTGCGCGAACGCGATGGCGGTGGCCTCACCGGGGCCGATCCAGATCGGGAGATAGCGGTCCCCACCGACCTCGCGCAGCAGCACGATCGGCTGGTTCGACGGCATCTCCACCCGGACACCCACGACATCTAGCTCGTTCACACCTGCAACCCTAGGGCGCGCGGGGCGGATACTCCAGTCGTCCTGATCACGTCCACCGGCCACCACCTGCCCAACACCTGCCCCGCGCCCGCTTGCTCAGGTGCCCGGCCGGGCCCGCAGGCCCGCCTGGACCAGTGAGGCGTGCAGCCGCACCGAAAGGGTTGCCAGCTCATGGGCCAGGGCGGCGGCGTGGGCACGGGTCTGCGGATTGCGGTGACGGCGCAGCGGGGCGACGATCTGCTCCACCAGACCGACCTCGCGGTCGGCGGCGGCCTTGACCGCTCGCAGATGCCTGGGCTCCAGCCCGAAGCGGCCCAACTCAGCGACCAGACGCGCCACTTGGAGCATCTCGCCGTCGAAGCCGCCGTCCCGGTCGGCGGCCACCAGGCCGTAGGACTCCCACTCGGACAGCTGCTGCTCGGTGATGCCCGCGGCGGCCAGCAGTTCGGCCCGGCCGAGCCGGGTTCCGCCCGCGACCGGACCGGGGGCGATCGCGCCGTCACGGACAGGGTCGAAGGCCTCTTCCGCGCCGGCCCCACCCGCGGAGTCCGCCTGGCCGGCCGACCCGCCCGAGCCGTTGCCGGGCAGCGCGGGCGGGTTCTCGCCCCGGTCCAGGGCGGCCAGGTGCTCGCGGATCACCCGCAGCGGGAGGTAGTGGTCGCGCTGCATCCGCAGCACGTAGGCGAGCCGCTCCACGTCGACCGCGCTGAACTTGCGGTAGCCCGAGGGCGTGCGCTGCGGCTCGACCAGGCGTTCCGCCTCCAGGAAGCGGATCTTGGAGATGGTGACTTCGGGGAACTCGGCCTGAAGCTCGGTCAGCACCGCGCCGATGCTGAGGAGTTGCTGCCGTCCCGAGACGATGCTGTGGGCCAGGTCGCGCCCGCCTCCGGGCGAGGGTCGACCGGAGGGAACGAAGGGCGCCACCGCCCCCGGGGTACCGCTGTCAGCTTGCACGACGGTTGACTCACTCCTCCCAGGGGCGGGGCACCGCGTCTCAGTACCCCGGGCGGGCGGCGAAGAAGACCAGCCGGTACTTCCCGATCTGCACCTCGTCACCGCTGTTCAGCGGCACCTCGTCGATCCGCTCGCGGTTGACGTAGGTGCCGTTCAGGCTGCCGACGTCGGCGACCGTGAAGCCGCCCTGCCGCCGCCGGAACTCCACGTGCCGCCGCGAGACGGTGACGTCGTCCAGGAAGATGTCGCTCTGCGCGTCGCGACCGGCCGTGGTGAGGTCGGTGTCCAGCAGGAACCGGCTGCCCGAGTTGGGGCCGCGGCGCACCACCAGAAGCGCCGAGCCCGGCGGAAGCGCGTCGACCGCGGCCTGGGCCTCCTGGGAGAGCCCGGGGCTCATCGCGGCCGGGGCGTCCGGCTCGTACGCCTCCAGTCCCGAGATCGAGATCGTGGACGTCGTCTCACTGGGACGCTCGCCACCACCGACGCGGGCCCGCAGCGGGGCACCGCAGTTCGAGCAGAAGCGGGCGGAGTCCGGGTTGTTGAATCCGCATCGGGTGCACACCGTCACGCCTGCGGCCTCCTGTCGCGGATCGCCTGACTGGTCTTGGGCAAACGGATCGGCCGCAAACCCTCCACCTGAACTTGAAGGTACCGGCTGCGGGGCTATACGCCCCCCACCCTGCGCACCCGCGTGTCGGCCGGCGGCCTCGTCACGGAAGAGCGGCCGATCGGCGGCGGCGTAGCTGTCGGACTCCGGAGCCCCCCGCATACCGGGGACGCCCTGGCCGAACTCCTCGTCACCACGGCGGTGCCGGGCGGTGGGCGCCTCGACCGCTCCCTTTTGGGACTTACGGCCGAACAGCTTCGAGAACAGACTCACGGGCGATTCCCCTTGCAAGAAACGGACCCGCCCGTGGGGCGAGGTGGAGCCATCGTGGACAGAACAGTGGTCGGGACAGGTGTCGGAACGGCAGTCGGATCAGCGTGCGGAGCGGCGGAACGAAGGAGGAGATGTGGATACATCATGGGTGCGTCGTGTGAGCGTAGTCAGGAGTACTCAAAGGGATCAAGGCGGTAACGACCAACGACTGTCGCTTGACCACCGTCGCCGTGCCCTGGTCGCGGTCGACCGACTGCACGACGCCGCCCGGAATGTTGAGCGCGGTGTCCAGGTCCTGCGGGTTGCCGACGGCTGTGAACACGTACGGCTGGGACACCGTGGTTCCACTGATGCTCACCGAACCCCTGGCCACGTCGTTGAACCAGGTGCCCGCGACGACACGGACGTTGTTGATCTGTACCGCCTCCGCCCCTGCTGCGCGCAGCTCCTCCAAGGTGTTGAGCAGCATAGCCGCCTGGACGTTCCCGCCCGGGTCCTTGACGGTCAGCGTCACGCCCGGGCCGGTCGCGGCGACCGTGCCGGAGAGCACGCCGAGTTGCTGCTGCTTCTGCTGGGTCTGCGCCTGCGCCGCCTTCGCCTGGTTGGAACTGGTCTGCAGCTCGCTCAACGTCGACTGCAGCTGCTGGTGTTCCTGGTCCAGGCGCTGCTGTCGCGCGTCGACCTCGTCCAGAATGCGCACCAGATCGTCCTGGCGCGCCCCGCGCAGCTGGTTGGCGGGAGTGTTGGTGCGGACCTGGAAGGCCACGCCCAGGCCGAGGGCGAAGAGGAGCACCGCGACGATCAGCTGGGCGCGGTTGACCCGCGGCGGCCAGAGCGCGGCGGCGAGCCGCTGCCGGCCCGTGCGCTCGGGCTCCCGGGACTGCTCCCCGGGTTGCTGCTCGGTCAATGCTCCGCTCCCTGCCTGCTCACTGCGTGCTCAATCTGCCCGCGCCGTTCATCCTGCCATCCGTCCTACCCCTGGCGGAGCCGTCCGCACCGGTTCACGCCCTTCGCACGGGCCGGTCACGTCATCTGTCCATGCCGTTCGGTCACGCACGGAACACCTCACCAGCGGACACCTCACGCGCGGAACAGGTGACGGCGGATCGCAGCGGTGTTGGAGAAGATGCGGATCCCGAGGACGACCACCACGCCGGTGGAGAGCTGCGAACCGACGCCCAACTGGTCGCCCAGGAAGACGATGAGGCCCGCGACCACCACGTTGGACAAGAAGGAGACCACGAACACCTTGTCGTCGAAGATGCCGTCCAGCATGGCGCGGATCCCGCCGAACACGGCGTCGAGCGCGGCGACGATGGCGATCGGCAGGTACGGCACCAGCCACGTCGGGACGTCCGGCTGCACGAACAGCCCGACCACGACTCCGAGGGCCAGGCCCAGCACGGCGATCATGGGTGCGTCGTTCCTTCCGAAGGGTGCGAGGTCGGTGCGGCCGTGGAGGCCGGGGCCGGTCGGGCGTCGAGCAGCCGGACCGGTGGCGCGGCCGGGAGTTGGAGTGCGCCTGCCGACGTGATGCTGTAGCGGATCTGGTACCCCTGGTTGAGCGACGCAAGGTAGAGACCGCCGTCGGCGTTGTTGCGGAAGGCCTGTTGCAGGCCTGGTCCGCCGACCGCCTGGATCGTGTACGGCAGGGTCAACGGACTGTTGTTGACCAGTATCGCGTCGCCCGCGGCCCGGATCGAGGTGAGGTTCCCCAGCCGCTGGTCGTTGATCGCGACGGCCTCCGCCCCCGACTGCCACAGCGCGTTGACCACCAGCTGCAGGTCGCTGTCGCGCACCCGGCCGGTGTTGCCGAAACCCGCGTTGGTCCGCGGACTGGCGTTGTTGAGGTCGGTCCCGGCGGACGCGGCGTCGTCGACCGTGACCTGGAGCCCGGGGCCGGTGACGGGCGTCTGCCCGGTGACCAGCTGCTGCTCCGCCAGCAGTGCGCTCCCGCCCTTTCCGGCGAGCGCGGCGGCCTGCGCCTGGGAGAGCTGCGTCTGCAGCTGCCCGATCTGCTGCTGCGTGGCGTCCGCCGCCGAGGTCGCGGTGTTGATCCGGTCGATCAGCGCCTGCCGCTCCTGGGCCGCGACCGGCGCGTTGGCCTGAACCTGGCTGACGCCCATCGCCAGCAGGGCGGCCACCAGGGCCAGCCCGACCCCGAACACCAACCGTCCGCGCGTGGTCGTCGGCAGCCTGCTGCTGCCCACCGCACCGCGCCGGGCCGCCGCCTCGGCATAGCCCTCGTCCAGACTGTGCTCGGCCACGTTGAGCAGCAGCGACATCGACGCGTCGGGCCGTGCGAAGCGCGGGTCGCTGCGCTTGGCGGCACGGGGATCGGTCGTCGACATGGGGGACATCGTCCCACGTCGCGCCGGACGGCCCGCACGGGCACCGGCGTGGCGGGTCCGACTGTGCGGGGTGCGGGCGGCAGAACAACGCCGCCCGCACCCCGCCGGTGCCTTGTCTCAGTCGCGTCCGGCGGACTCCACGACCGCGCCCCACTCGTCGAGCAGGGCCTGCGTCGAGGTGTCGTCCGGGCCCTCGGCCCAGAGGTGGGTGACCGCCTCGGCCGGGTCAGGCAGCACCATGGTCCAGCGGCCGTCGGGCTCGACCACCCGCACGCCGTCGGTGGTGTCGACCTGGCGGTCGCCCGCCGCCTCCACGACCTTGCGCATCACCATGCCCTTGGCCGCCCACGGTGTGGGCAGATCACGCCGGTGGACATGGGCGCGCGGGATCCGCGAATCGATCTGACTCAGCGTCAACTGCGTACGCGCGACCAGCCCGAGGAGCCGGACGAAGGCAGCCGTACCGTCGAAGACGCCGCTGAAGTCCGGCACCACGAAGCCGCCGATGCCGTCGCCCGCAAAGATCGTGCCCTCCGCCGAGGCGGCGCGGGTCAGGTCGTCCGGCGAGGTCGTCGTCCACAGCACCTGGGTGCCGTGGTAGGCCGCCACCTGCTCGGCGATCCGCGTCGTGGTGACCGGCAGGGCCACCTTCCCGCTGCGGCCCTCCGCTGCGACCAGGTCGAGCATGACCAGCAACGACCGGTCGTCCTCGATGATCCGCCCGCGCTCGTCGACGAAGGAGACCCGCTCCCCCACCGGGTCGAACCGCACCCCGAACGCGGCCCGCGACGACGCGACCAGCTCACCGAGCCGCACCAGGCCGGCCCGGCGCTCCTCTATCGTCTCGGTCGGATGCGACTCGTCCATACCGGGGTTGACCGTCAGCGCCTCGATGCCGAGCCGCCCGATGATGCTGGGCAGCAACAGCGACGCACTGCCGTGCGCGACGTCCACGACCACCTTGAGCCGTGCCTCCGAGACGCCACGGGTGTCGATCGCCCGCAGCAGGCTGCCCGCGTAGGAGTCGAAGACCGTAGCCGGGAAGGTCAGGTCACCGATCTCGCCGGGGAACGCACGCCGGTACTCCTGGCGGGCGTAGACGCGGTCCAGTTTGCGCTGGCCCGCCTGGGAGAGGTCCGCGCCGCGCTCGTCGAAGAAGAGGATGTCGAGCGAGTCCGGCACCCCCGGCGTCGTCCGCAGCATGATCCCGCCCGCGCTGCCGCGCGCGGTCTGCTGCCGGGCCACCGGCATCGGCACGTTCTCCAGGTCGCGCACCTCGATCGCGCTGGCCTGCAACGCCGAGATCATCGCGCGCTTGAGAGCACGCGCACCACGCGAGTGGTCACGCGCGATGGTGACCGTGGCGCCCTTCTTCAACGTCGTGGCGTACGCGCCCGCCAGGCGGACGGCCAGCTCCGGCGTGATCTCCACGTTGATGATCCCGGAGACGCCGCGCGCACCGAAGAGGTGCTCCTGGCTGCGCGACTCCCAGATCACCGAGGTGTTGACGAAGGCGCCGGCCTCGATGGTCTTGAAGGGGTAGACGCGGACGTTGCCCGCGATGATCGACTCCTCCTCGACCAGGCACTCGTCTCCGATGACCGCGCCGTCCTCGATCCGCGCGGCTCGCATCACGTCGGTGTTCTTGCCGATGACGCAACCGCGCAGGTTGGACTGCGGCCCGATGTAGACGTTGTCGTGGATGACCGCCTTGTGCAGGAACGCGCCGCGCTTCACGACCACGTTGCTGCCGAGCACCGTGTGCTCACGGATCTCCACGCCACCCTCGACCTTGGCGTAGTCGCCGATGTAGAGGGGACCGCGCAGCACCGCCTCCCGGTCGACCTCCGCGCCCTCGGCGACCCAGACGCCGGGCGACAGCTCGAAGCCGTCGATCTCGACGTCGACCTTGCCCTCCAGCACGTCGGCCTGGGCCTTGACGTAGCTCTCGTGCGTACCGACGTCCTCCCAGTAGCCCTCGGCGACATAGCCGTAGATCGGCTTGCCCTCCTTGAGCAACTGCGGGAAGACGTCACCCGACCAGTCGACCGACGTGTCCGCGGCGACGTAGTCGAAGATCTCGGGCTCCATCACGTAGATGCCCGTGTTCACGGTGTCGGAGAAGACCTGACCCCAGGTCGGCTTCTCCAGGAACCGCTCCACCTTTCCCTCGTCGTCGAGGATGGTGATCCCGAATTCCAACGGATTCGGCACCCGGGTCAGACAGACAGTGACCATCGCGCCCTTGGACCGGTGGAATGCCATCAGGTCGGTCAGGTCGAAGTCGGTCAGGGCGTCACCCGAGATCACCAGGAAGGAATCGTCCTTGAGTGCGTCCTCTGCATTCTTGACGGAACCGGCTGTTCCTAGCGGAGTCTCCTCGTTCGCATAGGTGAGCTTCATTCCGAGCTCTTCGCCGTCACCGAAGTAATTGCGCACCAGGGAGGCGAGGAACTGGACCGTGACGACGGTGTCGGTCAGACCGTGTCTCTTGAGGAGCCGAAGCACGTGCTCCATGATCGGCCGGTTCACCACCGGCAACAGGGGCTTCGGCATGCTCGCAGTCATCGGACGAAGGCGGGTACCTTCGCCGCCGGCCATCACAACGGCCTTCATGTCGGCTGGTTCCTCCTTAATCGGCCACGGTGCTCGCCTTCACGAGACGGCGAGTCTGCACCGCGTACAGGATCCCTGCCCACCAATAGAGCGTCGTACCCCACCAGACGAACGCCCAACCGATGATGCTCGCCACAGTCCCCAGCCAGTTGTCATAGGTGGTGAGGAGAAGCAAAGGGAACGCATACATCAGATTGAACGTAGCCGCCTTCCCGACGAAGTTCACCTCGGGAGGGCCATATCCGTGACGCCTGAGAACAGGGAGAAGAGAGGCGATGAAGAGCTCACGCGCCAGCAGGGTCGCGGTGAGCCACCACGGCATGATCTCGCGCCACGTGAGGCCGACGATCGTGGACAGGACGAACAGACGATCCGCAAGCGGATCAAGCAGCTGTCCGAGTCGGCTGACCTGGCCCCACCGACGCGCCAACTTGCCGTCGAGGTAGTCGCTGATCCCGCTGAGTCCGAGGATCGCGATCGCCCAGCCGTCGTTCTTGGGCCCACCGAAGGCAGGCCAGAGGACCAACCAGAGGAACAACGGCACGCCGACCAGGCGGGCCATGCTCAGCAGATTGGGGATGGTGAGCACGCGGTCGGTCTGGACGCGCGTGTCCTGAACCTCCACCCGGGGCCTCCTGTAGAACACTTCGAACGCTGCAGCCCCCGACTTTACCTGCCGCCAGGCCGCCTTCCGGGTGGGGCTCGTGCGACGCGGGTACGAGCTCTGTGCGGGTGACGTGCAGGTGAGCGATCCACCGCAGGTCAGAGCGTGCGTGCGGACAACGCAGTGAAGCCCCCTGACACATGGTCAGGGGGCTTCACTGGAAAGATTGTTCGGCGGCGTCCTACTCTCCCACAGGGTCCCCCCTGCAGTAC